>DASTXK010000141.1:0-17840 GCA_035765555.1 Acidobacteriaceae bacterium | reverse complement strand
CGTTATGTCGTCCGCCGTCAGAGGATGAGGGACCGCGTAAGGTCCCTGATCATCGTGGTCCATCTCCGCGGCCCCTCGGCTCCCATAAAAAGGGCGGTGCGGATCATTGATATTGCAGTTGATGAAGAACGGCTTGCCGGCAGCGCGAGCAGCGGCAATCTGCTCCCGGACGCCGTTGGAGTAATCGGTCACGGCGCGGTCTTTGCCAGGATACTCGTGGTCCCACGGGAAGCAGCTCGGCGGCTGCATGTGCTCAATCTTGTGGATCGCGGCGGTGTAGTATCCCGCATTTTTTAAGACCGTAGTCATGGTGGGAATACCTTCGTAAATGGGCGTGAAGCTCAGGCCTCCGCTGCGATGCGGAACGCGGCCGGTCATCATGGCCTCTCGTGAGGGTTGGCAAATGGGTGCGGTCGTGCGGTTATTCACGAAGCAATGCGATTGGGCAGCCAGCTTGTCCAGGTTCGGAGTCAAACCGAGCTTGTCTCCCATAAAGCCCGGCATGCTCCAATTCATGTCGTCCACCGTGATGAACAGAAGATTGGGCCGCTTGTGTGGATTCTGCGCCAGGAGTGAGGCCGGACTGCCCAGTGCAAGCGCCGCCATGGCGCCAGTCGTCGTCTTCAGAAAATCTCTTCTTTTCATCATCCCCGCTCAGCTTCTTCCAGCGTCCATCCGCAATGCTGCGGCAACGGAAATACTTCACTCGGTGAATTATTTCTGCAAGCCAGTATACGACGAAGGAAGATTAGCACCTGTGATGACGATCTCTGAAAGAGCTGAATTGTCCGGCTTGATTTATTCTTGATCTTCACTGCCTGTCAGGTGAAGATGGGTACTCACGCTCATACGTGTGAAGTCGGACAGTAGGGTAAATCCGCGGTGGTAAAGAAACGGCCTACAGTAACGGACGTGGCCAAACTGGCCCATGTAGGGGCGTCGACAGTGTCGAGACACCTTCGCGGTGTCAGTGTCAGCCCGGACGTGGCAATCCGCGTTTCAGAAGCCATTGCGCAACTCGGCTATTATCCCGACGAGACCGCGCGCGCTCTCCGCGTCGGTCGCACGCACACCATCGGCGCCATCATTCCCCAAGTGTCAAACATGTTCTATAGCCGCGCCGTCCAGCTCATTGAGGAGGAGGCCGGCAAGCGTGGATGCGCGGTGATTCTGCTGACCCATCAGGAGTCGATCAAGCAGCAGGCCGTTCAACTCGCAACCATCCGCCGTTACCGGGCGGACGGCCTGATCCTGGCCCCCGCGGCGGGTTCAAACTTTGAAGAAATTTCCGCATCGTTGCCCGGAACTCCCATCGTTGCGATTGATCGCTATATCTCTCCGGCCATGGATTCCGTTGTCCTGCGGAACCGGGAAGCCGCCCGATTCGCCACGGAACACTTGCTGCGGCATGGCTACAAGCGAATCGCATGCGTGGTGAGTCGGCCCGAGATCGCCAGCTTCAAACAGCGGTGGGAGGGTTATGTTGACGTGATGTCGGAGAGAAATTTGGAAACCTCGCTGATTCAGGCGCCCGATCACGAACAGCTCCGTTATGCGCTGACGTCCACGTTTGTCAGCAGCCACCGGCCGGATGCGCTTCTCTCGTTCAGCAATCGCGCAACGCAGACAACGCTGCTCGCGTTCGATGAGCTTGCATTGCGGCGTGAAGAACGCCTTCCCCTGCTGGGCTTTGATGATTTTGACCTCGCCTCATTAGTGGATCCACCGCTGTCGGTCGTTCGCCAACCTACGGAAAACATGATGAGGCATGCGACCGACCTGCTCTTCCGTCGGATTGAGGGCAGCGAACCGCCTGAGCCTAAAGTAATTGCGCTTCCCGGTCAGCTCGTCTACCGCAGGTCGTGCGGATGCTCTTGAAGAAATCGCTTGAAAGAGCAAACGACCAGTCGTTGCCCTTTTGAGGCCTGCCACCAAACAAATTTTGCAGTATTTTGGCTTTGGCTATTGCGCTCTTATATTTTTTTGGTACAATTTGGCAACGTTGCCACAATTAAAGAAAAATGAATATGGCGATGCGGTATTTGTTTTCAGCAGCATAGAGGTAATTTCATGCAAATTGTGTCGCTCTGATTCGATTTTTCCCAGAGAAGCGGCATGTCTCGGACGAAAGCGTCGGCAGCTCGAAAAGACAGCTTTAGGTCCAGGACATACCAGGTATTCCGTCTGATGGTTCCGGCGAAAGGGAACATTGTCCGGACGGAGATAACTTGCAAGTATTGAAGCGTTTAGGAGGCAGGATGGGTACTTCTAAGAGGTTTTACTATCTGGCCATAGGTCTGCTCGCGCTATGCGGCGTAGCGGGCATTTCCGGCTTTGCTCAGACCATTACCGGCTCTGTCACCGGAACCGTAACAGACGCCTCCGGCGCGGTGATTCCCGGAGCCAAGGTTACAGCCACCGCGACTCAGACCGGCGTCACCACGTCCACAACAACCAATGCGGAGGGCGTGTACAGCATCCGCTTTCTCACAATTGGCAATTACAGGGTGACGGTTGATGCTCCGGGGTTCACTTCCCAGGCGTTCGGGCCGTTCGCGCTGGAATCCGGACAGGTAGCCAAATTCAATGCCACTCTCGGGGTGGCCGGTTCCACCCAGAACATTGCAGTGAGCGCAAACCTGGCCCCACTGCTGAACACCGAAAACGCCGAACTAGGCACCACGCTCGATAACAACGCCATCGAAAACATCCCCCTCCAGGGCCGCAACTTCCAGGAACTTGCGCTGTACACCCCGGGCGCGATTTCGACTAATCCTTCCAGTTTCAGCGGAGCGGATGCCGGTGAGCGTACCACAATCGGCGGCTCCGTTCTGTCGGTGAATGGCAATCGTGCACAGGCCAACAACTTCATGCTGAACGGGATTGAGATCAACGAGACCGTGAACAATCTGGTCGGATACAATCCTGCTCCGAATGCGCTCGCGCAGGTCCGCGTTATCTCCGCGAACGCCCCGGCGGAATGGGGCAACGTGAACGGCGGCGCTGTTGTCGCCCTGCTCAATAACGGCACTAACCAGTTTCACGGCAGCCTGTACTACTTTGGGCATGATGCGATATTCAACGCCAACAGTTGGACAAATAATCGGAACGGCATTGCCCGCCACAGCGCAACAACCAGTATGTTTGGAGCCACTGTTGGCGGTCCCATTTTCCGCGACAAGCTGTTCTTCTTCGGCGACTACGAAGGGTTCCGCTTCCATACAGCCGGCGATGGCGCCCTCTCCGTAGTCACGGCCAAGATGCGTCAGGGAGACTTTTCCGAACTGCTCGATCCCGCATTGATGTGCCGCGCAGGCACAACCTGCACCCCCAATAAGCTCATTCAGCTTTATGATTCGCAGAACGGGTATGCGCCGTTTGCAGGCAACCTGAACGTGCCCATCACGAATCCTGCGGCACAGTACCTGTATGCGCATCCGGAGTTGTATCCGCTGCCCAACCATGCTCCCACTGACGGAAGCCCGACCGCAGGAAACTATCATGGACCAACCACAACCAAGCAATACAACGACCAGTTCGATGTCCGGATAGACTACACGCCCAGCAGCAAGAACAGCTTCTTCGGTACGTACAGCCAGAGCACCGCGGGAGATTCAACCTCGTCTCCGCTGGCGATCACCTTCGCTGCCCCCAGTACCTATCCCACCAAGCTGTTCACCTTTAACTACATCCGCACATTCAGCCCGGCTGTGGTGAATGAGTTTCGCGCGGGATTCTTCCGCGTCGTCTGGAACCAGGGCGCTCCTGTGGATACCACGGGCGTATTCGGCATGAATGGCAACCAACTGCTCGGCATCGCGGGCGACAACGGCGCTCCCGGTTTTGCCTCGCAGGAATTCGGCCTTACCAACCTCGGAAACAGGGGCATCTATTCCGACATCATTAATAACAACTTCACCTATGGCGACAATCTCACCTGGCAGAAAGGTCTTCATCTGTTCAAGTTTGGCGCCGAGTTCATGCGGTATCAGCAGAACATCATCTACAGCGGTGTTGCCGGAGCGTCAGGCTACATCGGTTACAGCGGCGCCTTCACGGGCGACCCGCTCATCAAGGCCAGCAGCAGCAAGCCCAACAATAAGGGATACGGTGTGGCCGACTTCAACATGGACCACGCCATGACCATGGGACGCGGCCCTGTGGCCGGCTATGTCGGACAACGCCAGTGGCGCGATGCTCTGTTTGCTCAGGATGATTGGAAGGTCCGTCCAAACCTGACGATCAATCTTGGGTTGCGCTGGGAATGGGACCAGCCGATTTACGAAGTGAATAACAAGCAGTCGAACGTGAACCTGCAGACCGGTGAGTTGGAGATTGCGGGCCAGGACGGCAACAGCCGGGCGCTTTATAACTCGACATGGACTAACTTCATGCCTCGCCTTGGCTTCTCCTACAATCCCGTCCGGCGGATCGTAGTTCGCGGGGGCTTTGGCAGCACGACGTATCTGGAAGGCACCGGCGCGAACCTGCGGCCTATCTTCAATCCTCCATTTC
Organism: Acidobacteriaceae bacterium; assembly: GCA_035765555.1. Lineage (GTDB taxonomy): Bacteria > Acidobacteriota > Terriglobia > Terriglobales > Acidobacteriaceae > Silvibacterium. The sequence continues at coordinate 13,325 of DASTXK010000141.1, read as the reverse complement.
AGACTACGGTGGAATACACTGGCGCTGCGCCTACCAGCCTTTCGGATACCGGTGAGTTCACCACCGCGGAATCGGCGTTCTCGGCCCACAGCCCTGACTGCGACACCCTGAATGATCCAAGCTGCGCCATCACCATCAGGGCTTGGACGAAGAATCTCCGGCCTTCCACCATCAATGAATTCAGCCTGACGACCGAATACCAGTTGAGCAACACGGCTTCGTTCCAGGTAGGCTACGTGGGCGAAACTGGCGTTCATTTGATTGACGCGAACAACGGAAATCAGCTATCTGAACCTTGCTGGAACGGCGATAGTTTAGTTGCTTACAACAAACCCGCGTGCTTTGCCGTGAACAAGGCCCCCTACTACCAGTTATCGGGACAGAGCGGTTTTATGCGCATCACGGAATCGGAAGCCATGATGAACTACAACGCCTTGCAGGCGACGTTCCGGCAGCGCCTGCTGCATGGTTTGCAGTTCACAGCGAATTACACCTACAGCAAAGCTATGACCAACGCCACCGGCTATTACGGCAGCAATCTGGACGTAGCCGGCAACAGTTCGTATCCAATGGATCCCAAGCACCTCGACTGGGAATATGGACCTGCGTTTACCGATGCAACCCACAACGTGAACTTCAACGTAATCTATCAACTCCCGTTCGGACGTGGACGCATGTTCGGAACCAACGTCAACCGGTTGGCGGATGAGATCATCGGCGGTTGGAAAGTCTCGATGACCGGCTCCGCATTTACCGGAATTCCCATGACGATCGTCAGCAATCCCAACACGTCTGGTGTGCACTCCGCACAGCAGCGTGCGCTCCGCTACCGTCACTTCAAGATCCACAATCGCAGCATCGACCATTGGTTTGGCGACGATCCTTCTACTGTGGGCTGCACGAATCCCGGAGAAGACAACGGGGTCTGCGCTTATGGAACGCAACCCGACGGGGTAATCCCGAATGCTCGCCCCAGAAGCGAGCGTGTTCCGGGCTACCAGAACTACAACGCGGCGGTGTTCAAGACTTTCGCTATTACGGAACACCAGCAGTTTTCGCTGCGCGCGGAAGCGTTCAATGCTTTCAATATCGTGAGCTACGGAAACCCGGTGCAGAACATCGCGGCGGCGAACTTCGGAGAAATCAGCGACACTCGCTCAAGCGCGCGTAACTTCCAATTCTCGGCCAAGTACAGCTTCTAAAATCGGCCCTCTCCCAAAGCGGGTCAGCATTCATGTGCTGGCCCGCTTTCTTATTGCACTCGACGTTGAAGCCGGTGCGCGGTCCCCTACAACTTGACCGCGGTCACTCGATTTGTGAGCGTAACGAGTTTTTTCACACCCTGATCCATTGACTGGATTGAAACCTTTCTTCCAGACCATGGCTTTTTGCCCGTCTTGACTGTGAGCGTCAGTTTCCTTGCAGCATCATCCCAGGCGCATTCAATTCTGGTGGACTCGCCCTGCCGATACCGGAAGCTGCTTCCGTCATCTTCATACCAACTGAACCGCCCATTCGCCCCCGGATAAACCCGCAGCGTGGTTGGTTCTTCGTTCGGCTCCGAGGTATATTGCCGGACCGGCCCCATCGGCACTATCGCTCCGGCGAGCACATAGAGCGGAATCGTCTCCAAGTCCACCTCGCGTGCGACTTCTGTACCGCCCTCATGCCTCTGATTGCTCCAGAAGTCCCACCATGCGCCCGCCGGCAGATACGTCTTCCGGCTCGTCGCGCCCGCTTCCAGCACCGGCGCCACCAGAAAATGATCTCCCCACATATACTCATCGCCAGCGGTGACGGCCTTCGGATCATCAGGCCACGCAATCCAAAGAGAACGCATCAGCGGCAACCCTGTCCTGTGCGCTTGCTCCACTGTTGAGTAGATGTAGGGCAGCATCTGATACCGAAGTTCAAGATACTTGCGGCAGATTGGCTCCACCTGGGCGTCGTGCAGGTCCTCCTGCTTAGGCCAGTCACGCAGCCTCTCCGCGCCCTCCAATGGGCCCGGCGTTCCCATGTTCCAACCCCACGGAAGTCGCAGCTTCCACGCGCGGCCGTGCGAACGGAAAAGCGGACAGAACGCGCTGAACTGAAACCACCGCACGTAAAGCTCCGGGGTCAACTCGCGCGTTGGAACGAAGCCGCCCGTGTCTGTCCCCCAATAAGGAATGCCGCAGAGTCCCAAGTTGATTCCATTGATCACCTGCGCCGCCAGCGCATCCCAGCTTGAGTCGATGTCCCCAGACCATAGCCAGCCAAAGCGCTGCAAGCCGGCATATCCATTGCGGTGCAGCGCGAACGGCCTCCGCTCCGGATGCGCCTTTATTTGCCCGTCCCAATACAGTTCGTTGCGTTCGAGTCGCGAAGTTATGGGCAGCCCATCGCCCTCGTCCGGCCACCATCCGTCAACGCCCATCTTCTCCAGCGGCATATGCTCGACCCAATAAGGCACAGCATCGCCTAGTGTGCGTGCGGCGGCCCCCGTATCTGTCAGCTTTCCATGAAAGTCATACGGAGGCACCACGTGTAGCACCACCTTTAGGTGTTTCTCGTGAAATTCCCGAAGCATTTCCTGGGGGTCCGGGAAGACATCAGCATTAAAGGTGAAGGACCCATGCCCGGTGTTCCATCCTGAAGGACAGAACCCCGTCCCAAGGTAGATGAGCGCATCACAGGGCAGCTTTTTCTCGCGGAAGGTCTTCGCAATGCCCAGCACTTCGTCGCGACTTGCCAGCGTGCGGTGCGACTGCATGTATCCGAGCGCCCACAGCGGCGGCAGGTGAGGATACCCGGTCAAATCGGCATACCCGCGCAGCAACTCCGCTGGAGTATCGCCGACGATCAGGTAAACATTACGTGTAGAGGTCGCAAACGACGACCGCACGATCCCCATATCTTTGGTAAGGTCAAACGACCCAAACGGCTGGCCGACAAAAATGCCCCAACCTTCGGGGCTGATGAGCCATGGAATCGGCAACCGGGCACCGGCCGTGCGCAGGCCGCGAGAACCCTCTCCATTTCTCATCCCGTCTCTTGTGCCGCGACGGTCCAGGCCGGTCAGGCCCTCGCCCATTCCAAAAAGCGGCTGGCTGCCCAGCCGAAACCGTATGGTCGTGCTGTCGGTATCAAACTGGATCTCCTGCCGCACCTTCTGCGCTTCATCCATCGCGGTGATCCGCAGCGGCTGCTCCTCTACCCGGATGCGGTATTTGCCCCAGCTTATAAGCGAGCCAGAGGACCCCTTACCAAGCTCCGCCTCGTGTGGATGCTCAATGGTTCCCAATTCCCGTGCGGGCGGCGTCGCATCCGCCGGTGCAATGCCAATCTGCAGCACGTGCGGTGTGACAGAGGTCAGCTTCAGGTCGAGTTTTCCTGGCTTGGCTGCCTGCGCAAACAGCGCGGCCGCGTCCAGTCGCTTCACAAACAGCGTTTCCGCCAATCCAGCGCCCAGCCCACCTAATACGGACCTTCGTGTCAGCCTTACCGTCATATCATCCACCTCTCAAGTTTTGCTGCAACCCGGTTCGCTTCGCCCAGCCTAGACGCGGACTATCTCCACCTGCGCCTTCGCCGTTCCTGCGGGAATGCTGAGCCGCAAGGGCTTCGCCGCATCTGGGCGAAATTCCTTCGTCTCCTGCCCGCAAATTATTTTGTATCGGTGCGCCGGCAGACCTCTGGCCAAAAGTAGAACCTCGCCGCTACCGGTGGCTTCCGTCTCCAGCGTGAAGCGGAACCTCTGCTGAGCGGTCGACAACTCCATCGGCTGTTCTTTGGCGAACCTCGCGCCCGTCAACTCAAAGTCGATCCTCTGGCCGGCTGTGCGCAGGTGGAGACGCTTTCGCAAACCATCGCGCGGAATGATGCGCAGGGAAGTCTTTTCCTCGCGCATCTCGCCACCGAAGCAGAAGCGTCCGAACACAGGATCATCCGCGACAATGGTAGCGGCGGTCCGCACCGCGGCGCAGTAGCCCAGGTCTGTCTCGCAGGAGTAATACCACGGCCCGCGGTTGATCATCTGTCCCAGCCAGGTCATGCTGTGGGCCGCCGGTTCAAAGCCTCCGCCCGTTCCTCCATCGTTTGCCTCGCCGGGAAACCAGTACCCAAAGCCGCTCTCTTGCGTGCCGGTATTCATCAGCGACCAGGAGCTGAGGAATGAAGCAAACCCGAGACGAATCGTCGCATCGGGTTCGCCTCGGTCGTACAGCGCGTGATTCAGCACGCCCCAGCCGCCCATAGGCGACATGTAGCTCAAGGTAAAGGCGTCGCCCGCTCCGCCGCGATAATCACTGCCGTAGTAGTAGTACGCCTTCTCAATGACCCCGCGGCAAAACAGATTGTCCTTAATCTGCTCACTGCTGAACTTCTTCGTTGCTTCCGGCGTGATCCCCGGCATCGACGGATGATCGAAAGCGTACCGCGCGATGGCCTGCGTTGACTCAAAACCGGTGGAGTCAAACGCATATTCGGATCCATAAAGGTCCGGGTTGCCGCTGATGAAGAACGCCACCTTTTTCTCCCACTGCGCGCGCAGTTTCGAGGCCTCGTCGTGCTTGCCCACTGCATCAAGCTCGTCGATCACATGCGGGATGACGACCTCGTTATAGAAGCCGGTCTTGTATGCCGACCAGTGCGTGACTTCCATAGGAACGGTGAACATGGCGAGCGCCGTGCCGTAGGCTCGTTCCAAGTAGGCTGCCCTGTCCAGCTTCGTTTTGATCCCCGGATAATCTCGGGCGATCCGATACATGTTGAAATACATCACCACGAGGTGCGGATAGTCGTAGCAGCGCCAGATGTGGAGCTTGCCTTTCGGCCCAGGATCACTGCTGTCGCGATTTGTCTTCCAGTCGGGAATGCCGTAAATTCCGTAGCTATAGGTCTCATCGGTGGTGCGCTGCAGGCCGCCCCACACGAAATGTTCAATGTAGTAGTCCAGCGCCTCTACCTCGGCCTGATCGGGGAACTCCGCGTTTTTGCTGGCCAGATAAGCAGGCTTGCTCAAACCGGCGTCGTCGCAGGTGACTTCATAAATGCGCCAGCCCTTGATGCGGTCATAGTTGTCCGGGCTAAGCTGCACCCCCGTCTCCTGGTTCCACTCACAGAGCAGACCGTTGTACCACTTGCTGGCATCGCGGACCTGATGCCTGGTGGTGAAGGCGGCTCGTTTATGAATCAGCGTCTCCAACGGCTCGGCGGCGAAGAACTCCAGCCGGGTCGTGCGGTCTTTGCCGTGGTTCACCGTCAGCATGTTTTCGCCGAGCCGGTTGAACTTCACGCGATAGAGCCTGCGTCCCCTTCGCTCACCAAGTGGCTCGATGGTCGTCTGCTCCGGATGCTCGGCGACAATGCTCTTGATTGGCTCGAGAGACCGAATGGCGACGCAGGTGGTCAAATCCGACGGCACCGTCATGCCGGGAGCGACCTCCACATCCAGCAGTCCCGCATCGACAAGCCGTTGCCGCACGCCTTCATAGTCCGGCACCCCGGCCAATTGGAAGCCGTAAGTGCGCTCGGCGCCCGGCGCGAGCGTAAGGCTGGTGCGCGGCTGACGCCATCGTGCCCCCACAACCTTCACCTCCTCACCAGCGGCAACGGAATGAATAAACGCGCGGTAGGCGGGTGGCCGTCTCCTTTGGCTTCCTTGCCCTCTTCGCCCCCGGAGATGGTCCCAGTACTCCAGCGATGTATCACGTTCCGGCGTCATCACCAGATAGGGGCCCACGCTGTTCGCGCGCATCCAGAACAAGAACGAGCCATGCCCGGAAATAAAGCTATGCTTCAGGACCGGAATGGCTTTCGACCCTTTGGGGCTGAATGTGGCGTGCATGGGCAAGGGAAGCGCCAGGTCGCCCACCTCAATCGGACCGGACGAAGTATTACGCAGCCCAATCGTCCAGCGCAGCACGCTGCCCTGCGGCTTCAATCCAATGGTCACGGCGAGAGCTTTCCCGCCATCGTCCTGGACCGTATATGTCCCGTTTGTATCCGGAGATGCCGTCGATTTCTCCGATTGAAATTGTTGCCACGAACCATGGGATCTCCGCCACGCGATGTCAACGTGCCCAAGCTTCTGTCCCGTCGCCACATAATTCGTCGGAAATGTATCGCCAGCAAAGCGAAGACTGGTCACAGCTATGCCGTCATGTTCCAGAAGAAACGGCGAGGAGGCCTTGCCTGCGTTGGCCGAACCCTTTGCCCTGGCGCGTTCGGCGGCTGGTGCAAGTGAAGACAACGAAACACCGGCCGCCACAGTAGCGGCCCCCACCAAAAACTCACGACGGCTCCCGGCCATAGCTCACCTTCCGACAAATGTATACAATGAAGTATTTCAGGAAGTATACCTGCCAAAGTTTCCCCTGTGAACCGCGTAATCAAAGTTGCACGAACATTTCTCCGACCCCATCCTTAAATACATGCAGCGAGTCCTGTTCCTCGTGAATCCATTGATGGGATCGAAGCGAACCAAACTTGCAGCCGTTGACCGCTGCGTCTGGATCCTTCGCGCCGAGGACTGCGAAGCGGAAATCCGGGAGACCCTTTCGCGAGATAACGCCGCCGGCCAGGCGCGAGAAGCCGTTGCAAGCGGCATCGACACCATATTTGCCTGTGGCGGCGATGGGACCGTCTTCTACGTCTTGCAGGGAATCGCCGGTTCGCCGGCAGCGATGGGAATCCTTCCACTCGGAACCGGAAATGTGCTGGCGCGCAACCTTGGACTGCCGCGCGATCCGGAAGCCGCTTTCCGCGCGCAGCGGAAAGCAATCCCGACTGAGATTCCTCTGGGCGAAGTTATCTGTGGAGAAAGAGGCTGGTACTTCACCATCGCCGCGGGAATCGGCCTCCACGCCGCGCTGATGAATGTTGCGTCCTCAGGGCAGGCCAAGCGCATTTGGGGCCGCACCGCTTACTACGCGGGCGGGGTGGGGCTGCTGCTGCGTCACAATGTCCAGCCGCTCGATGTGAATTTGACGGAAGTCTCCGGAAAAATTTGCGAATTTCGCGCGTGTGAGTTGCTCGCCCTGCGCGTGCCCGTCATTGACGGGTGGCGCACGGGAGGGGAATTACTGTCGCCGCATCTGCGCGTGGCCGCCGTTCCGCATACCGGCCGTCTCGGGCTGGCCTATGCATCTTTTCATGGACTCGTGACAAGCCGGAGCGGGGAGATCTCAGCCGCAAAACGGAGGCTGCCCTGTCCCTCTTATGCGGATGCCGCGCAGGTGGTCTGCCGGCCTACGGAGAGCTTTCCGTACAAGTCGCCGCTACTGGTGCAGGCCGACGGGGAAGTGATCGGCGCGGAATGCGCGACGCTGCGCATGGCGCAAAAGCGGCTTCGGCTGTTATGGCCTATTAGACGGGCGGGCTTCTGATGCGAGAGGTGAGAACTGGAAATTACGCTGAGATTTGGCGTTCACTTTTCGGCGCAAACTCGCTGCGCTTGCGGCTGTAGAAGTAGTAAACCACCAGTCCGATGATGAGCCACAGAAAGAAACGGACCCACGTCATAATGGGCAGACCGGCCATCAAAAGTCCGCAAAAGAAAATGCTGAGAATGGGAAGCACAGGGCCGCCGGGGCACCGGAATCCCCGATGGCGATCAGGGTCCCTATAGCGCAGGATCAGCACGCCCGCCGAAACCAGCACAAACGCGAAGAGCGTTCCGATGTTGGAAAGATCGGCGAGCGTCCCGATATCCAGCAGCCCCGCCGGGACTCCGACGACCACGCCCGCGACCCAGGTTGAAACTGCCGGCGTGCGGAAGCGCGGATGCACCTTCGAGAATGCCTTTGGCAGCAGGCGGTCGCGCGACATGGAAAACCACACGCGCGCCTGCCCAATCTGGAAAACCAGAATCGAGGAGATCATGCCCAACATGGCCCCAATCAACACCGCCAGATGCGTGTAGTGCAGCACGGCGCTGGGATGCGCCTCATACATTCGCTTCAGCGTATTGACGACGGGGGCGGCGTTGTCCACGAGCTTGTCCCAGCGAATGAGGCCGGTCAGGACAACGGCAACTCCGATATAAAGAACAGTGCAGATAATCAGCGTGGCGATGATACCGATCGGAACATCGCGCTGCGGGTTGCGGCATTCTTCGGCGGCCGTCGAAACGGAATCAAATCCAATGTAGGTGAAGAAAATAATTGACCCGCCGGTCAGCACTCCTGACCATCCGTTGGGCGAAAACGGCTGCCAGTTATCGGAGTGGATGTAGCTTGCGCCGATACCGATGAAAAGCAAAATGGCCGCCAGCTTCAGCACCACCATAATATTGTTGGTCTCGGCGGACTCGCGAATGCCGCGTACCAGAATCACCGTCAGCAGCATGACGATCAGGAACGCCGGGATGTTGAATCCAAAATGCCAGCCCGAGCTATAGAGCACATTTCCCTGAAAATCCTGCATCCCCGACGGCAGATAGGCCGGCGAAATCCATCGCAGCGAGGGATGAATGCCGAACCAGTTCATGAAATCGACCGAGTGCTCGGCGAACCCAACCGAGACGGCCATGTTCGAGACGGCGTATTCCAGAATCAGGTCCCACCCGATGATCCAGGCGATAAGCTCGCCCATTGTGGCATAGGTATAGGTGTAGGCCGACCCCGCAATGGGAATCATCGACGCCAGCTCGGCGTAGCAGAGGCCGGTGAAGGCGCAGACAATTGCCACCAGGACCAGCGACAGCGCGAGCGCCGGGCCCGCGCCGGGCCGTCCGGCAAGCGCGGTGTGGTGGACGACATAGTCCAGCAACGGCGTATTGAATATGGATGAGGTGTCGAATTTCTCGCCCGCAATCGCCGTCCCGATCACGGTAAAAATGCCGGAGCCAATGACGGCCCCAATGCCCAGCGAGGTGAGGGAAACCGGCCCCAGCGTCTTGCGTAACCTGCGCTCGGGTTCCTCCGACTCGGCAATCAGCTTGTCGATGGACTTACAGCAAAAGGCCTGGCGTGGCAGAGTGCGGCTCCTCTGTTGGAAAAATGCGATAAGGGGAGTTTACTCCGTGCAACAAGCCATGGATAACGTCCCGCCAATTCAAGGCGAATCGGCGGGGCACCAGCCTATCGCTTGCTCTGGCCGCGCACCAGTTTCTTCACTTTTTTCTTGTTGGAGCCGCGTGGGGTCGTCCGGGCGGCCTTGGGAGCGGCCTTTTTGCGCGCCGTGCGCTTTATCTTTTTCCGCTCTGCCTTGTCTTCAATCGATTTTGTATTTGCCATTGTTTTCCTTGTCTCGTGTGGAGCGCCGTTACGGCCATTTACAGCCGCTCAAGCTGCGCGAATTTTTCCACCAGCTTTTTCACTCCGAACTTTGAAAATTGTACCGTAACCTTTGCGTCTTCCCCATCGCCCTCGCGCCGAAACACGACACCTTCGCCATATTTCGGATGCCGGACCCTCTGCCCGCTCTTAATTCCGGTCGAACCAGTCGGCTTGGGAACCTCCATCCTGGGCCGCGATTTTGGCACAGCCGCACCACGCGAGGAGAAGAAGCGGGCGATGTTATCAATCGAGTTGCCGGGCTTCGCTGGCCGGCTTTCGCCGGAAGGGAAGCGCACCCTCTGGTCCTCGTCCTCGTAGCTGTAGTGCCGGACCGGGGCCTCTTCGCCATACCCGTGGCGCGCGCGCTCGACCGCGGCGGGCGTGGTGCCACCCACCGGCTCAAGCAGGTGCGAGGGAATCTCTTCCAGAAACCGCGAAGGCAGGCTCGCCTCCGGGCTGTCGTTTCCATAGCGGCGTCGATAGCGCGCGCGTGTCACCGTGAGCGCGTTCATGGCGCGCGTGAGTCCCACGTAGCAGAGACGGCGCTCCTCCTCCATCTGGTTCGGATCATTCAGCGTGCGCGAGTGCGGGAAAAGTCCCTCTTCCAGCCCCGCCAGCACCACAAATGGAAACTCCAGTCCCTTGGCCGCGTGCAGCGTCATCAGCGTCACACGCGCATCAGGTTCATATTGGTCGGTGTCGCTCACCAGCGCGGCGTGGTCCAGAAATTCGGCCAGCGTCTCCCCGCGCTCCTCGGCATCCTGCGCGGCGTTGGCCAGTTCCTTCAGGTTTTCAATGCGGGAAAAGGCTTCAGGCGTGCCCTCTTCTTCCAGCGAGCGAATGTATCCCGTACGGTCGATCAGGAACTTGATCAACTCCGGAAGCGTCGCCGCATCTCCCGGCTTGCGAAAACCCGAAACGGGCCCGGGTTCCGCTTTTTCTGATTCTGCGGGTGCGGCATGTTGCACCGAAGGCTCGTCGGCAAAAGGATTGAACTCGGTCGCGTCAATGGCCGTGTCGTGCGACAGTGCCAGTGAACCCTGCGCCACATCGCCAAAATCGAAGCTGGTGTCGTCCGCCTCGTCCCCTTTCTCGGTCACAGCGTCAAAGCCGGTATCCCCTTCGGCCACATCCGCCGAGAGCTTCTCTGCAAAACCCGGCTGGAGCAGCGCACGCGACGGAAGCAACTTTTCGCGCAGCGCGCGATGAATTGCCCTCCAAATGCTGGATCCGGTTTCCAGCGCAATGCGCTCCAGCGTCTCCATCGTGGTTTTGCCGATGCCGCGCGTCGGGGTATTCACAACCCGCTGCAGTGCGATTGAATCATCCGGGTTCTGAACGAGCTTCAAATAGCTGAGCATGTCCTTAATTTCGGCCCGCTCGTAAAACGAGAACCCCCCAACCATCGTGTACTTGATGCCGTAGCGGCGCATCGCCTCTTCAATAAGGCGCGACTGCGAATTGGTGCGGTAGAGCACAGCCGCGCGCGGGTTATCTTCTTCCTGTCCGGCCCGACGCAGATATTTCTGGATCGCGTCGGCGATGAACAGCGCCTCGTTCTCGCCGTCCGGGGCCTCGTAGTAGCCGATGAGCGCGCCGCCCTCGCGCGAGGTCCAAAGCGACTTGCCCTTGCGCTGCGTATTGCGCGAGACGACCGCCCCAGCGGCTTCCAGAATGATCTGCGTGGAGCGGTAGTTCTGCTCCAGCCGGATGATCTTCGCGCCCGGAAAATCCTTCTCAAATTCCAGAATGTTGCGAATGTCCGCGCCGCGCCACGAATAAATGCTCTGGTCCTCATCGCCGACTACGCAGACGTTTTTCTCTTCGCCGGCCAGCAGCTTCATCAGCTCATACTGCGGCCGGTTCGTGTCCTGGTATTCGTCAATCAGAAGGTAGCGATAGCGCCGGTTGTAACGCTGCCGGACCTCGCTCGAAACCTTCAGCAGGCGTACAGCTTCCAGCAGCAGGTCATCAAAATCGAGCGCGTTGGCCTTGCGGAGTTCCTTCCTGTAGCTCTCATAAATATGGGCAACACGCTCGCTGATCGGGTCGGCGGAGCTAAGGTAATACTCCTGCGGATCGATCATGTGGTTCTTCGCCCACGAAATCTTCGACAGCACCACGCGCGGAGTAAGCTGCTTGTCGTCGAGTCCCATCCGCCGCATCGCGGCCTTGACGACTGCCTGCTGATCGGCTTCATCGTAAATGGCGAAGCTCTTGGTCAGGCCCTCGTTGTTCACACGCAGAGCTTCAATGTCGCGGCGCAACATGCGCACGCAAAATGAGTGAAACGTCGCCACCAGCGGCTTGGCAAGCGTGCTGTGGCCTATCAGCTTCTCGACGCGCTCGGCCATCTCTCCAGAAGCCTTGTTCGTAAACGTGACGGCAAGAATGGAGTCGGGCGCGACGCCGCGCTCCTGAATCAGCCACGCAATGCGATGCGTGATGACGCGGGTTTTGCCCGATCCGGCCCCGGCAAGGATCAGCACCGGGCCGTCCACGGCTTCGACGGCTTCGCGCTGTTGGGGATTCAGTTTGTCGAGTAGAGGATGCAATGAGGAGAGTCTCTTTTTCTATTTTAATCGCCCGGTGAAAGCCAGTTAGACTGGTTGCAGGATGATGAAAGAATCGAAGAAATGGATTTGCGTCTTCTGCGGCTCCGCAGTGGGCGCACGGGCGGAGTTTGCGGCGGCGGCGGACAATTTGGGGCGCGCCATTGCGGAGCGTAGCTACGGTCTGGTTTTTGGAGGCGGCTCCATCGGCTTGATGGGCGTGGCCGCGGACGCGGCGCTCGATGCGGGCGCTGAGGTCTTCGGTGTGATTCCTGACCTCATCATGGACTGCGAGGTCGGACACAATGGCCTCACCGAGTTATGCGTCGTCCGCTCCATGCATGAGCGCAAGGCCATGATGGCCAATCGCGCCGACGCCTTCATCGCGTTGCCCGGAGGCTTCGGCACCATGGACGAGTTCATGGAAATTGTGACCTGGGCGCAGTTGGGCATCCACTCCAAACCGTGCGTGCTGGTGAACGTCGCCGGATACTACGACCCGCTGCTGCGTTTTTTGGAAGTCGCTGTGGAGGATGGCTTCATCCGGTACGAGAATCGTGGGCTCATTCAGGTGGCTCAATCTCCGGCGGAGGCCCTGGAGATGATTGAGTGCGCTTGGGGCAGGCGGGAAGGCGTTACCGCGCATGATGAGCGGATGGATCAATTAGTGGAATAGACAAGCCAGTTGCAAGAATCTACATTGATTGACATGAACTGGCGGGGAAGGTGGGTATTTCCGGCGTTACTGCTCATTGCCATTAGTTTCGCCATCTACGTTTTCCACTCCACCGCAGCAGACTGGGGCACAATACTACTAATTGCCGGACTTTCGGTGGTGAACACGCCACCCTTTCAGAAGTTTTGGAAAGCTCTGTCGTTGCAGTGGAAGGTCAGTTTAATCTTTTTGGCATCCATACTGTTTCTATTTGTCGCTTTCATCGTGAATCTGCATGAGCAGAGTGCCGCAATCTACGATCTGGCATGTGCAGGCTTTCTATTATCCCTTTTATTGCTTTGGGGTCTATACAGCTTGATGTCACGCGGGCTTGACGCTCTGTGGATATTCATCAAAGAACACAGGTAGCCTGTTCTCTGAGAGGTGGAATCTGAGCTAGGATTCGCGCTCTTTGCACTCCTCGCTGGAGATGATTGAGTCCGCCTGGGACAGGCGAGAAGAAATTCCCGTGCACGATGAGCGGATGAGTGAAGTGGTGAAATGAATCAGAGCTTCCGTTCCTCCGCATCGGGCAAGAGGAAACGTATGACGCCAGCGCCACAACGATATGTCCATCCCGCAGCCAGGAACGCGAGCGCCGCTCGGATTATATGGCTACAGAGAAACTGGACAGCTTGCGAACGGAGATAGGAATCGTATGATGTGCCGCCGCGCGAGACCAAACCCGTGAAGTAATGAACGGATTAAATATCCGGCGTGAGTGCTATCAGTTCTGAAACGAGCCACACCAGAAAAAATACCGTGAGCGCGAGACTGGCTATATAGGCTGCATCTTTG
>DASTXK010000140.1:0-11971 GCA_035765555.1 Acidobacteriaceae bacterium | reverse complement strand
ACAACGTGCTGAACATGGCCAACTTCAGCGGGCCAACAGGTACAGTCCTGACGCCGGCTGATGTAACCTCGGGCGTTGTGAATGGCGACTACGACTGGGACGTGAAGAATGGTTACCGCACTTCGCGCAAGACGGGAACGTTTGACCAGGGCGCTCCACGCGCAACGGAGTTCTCGCTGAAATTTAACTTCTAAGACAATCTGCATTGCTTCTCTCGGGTTGCCGTCCGGTTCGCCGGGCGGCAACTTTTTTGGGCGAAGCGGGGTCTTGGGTCGGCGCGCTCGCATCCTGCGGTAAGATCAGGACATCTATAATGGCACTATGTCTCTGGAGAACGTGAGAAAGGTCGCCGACGCGGATTTTCCTACCAGGTGGGGTCATTTTCGCATCCTCGGATTCGAGGGATCGGTGAAGGGGCCGGAAGTGGGCGCCCCGAAGACGGAGGGCTTGGTCGCGCTGGTGATGGGCGATGTTGTTTCCTCGCCACCCATTGTGAGGGTCCACTCGCAATGCCTCACGGGAGACGTGTTCCACTCGCTGCGCTGCGACTGCCGCCAGCAGCTTGAGCTGGCGCTGGAGAAGATTGCCGAGGAGGGCAGCGGGATTCTGCTGTACGAGCAGCAGGAGGGCCGGGGCATCGGCCTGATGGCCAAGCTGAAAGCCTACGAACTGCAGGACCAGGGGCTGGACACCGTCGAGGCCAACATCGAGCTGGGGTTCAAGGCGGACTGCCGCGAGTTCGAGCTTCCGGCGGCCGTGCTGAAGCTGATGGGCGTGGGCGCGGTGCGGCTGATTACGAACAATCCCGAGAAGGTGGCGGCGCTGGAGGCGGCGGGGATCTCTGTCGTAGAGCGCGTTCCGGCGGATGTGGAGCCTGAAGAGACGTTTCGCGATTATCTGCGGGTGAAGCGCGAAAAGATGGGGCATCTGAGCGAGAGCGTGCCGGTGCGCTGACTCTTCACAAAAGGGGATTGATCCCGCGTTTGCGCAGTGCATGGCCCCGTTTCGGCGGGGCCTTTTCCTTTCTGCGTGATAATAGGGACTTCAGAGGAGGACGCCGGACGAATGAATGCGAACGGGGCGTGGTTGCCGCGCCGGATGGTGACGTGCGGGCTGATCTTTCTGCTGTGCGCTTCTTATGCGGCGGCGCAGGGAACGGTCCGGGCGGATTCCGATGGGGATGGGCTTCCGGATGCTTTGGAGCAGGCGCTACTGGTGCAGTTTACGCCCAGGTTCATGGTGGGGCAGGGGGACTGCTCGGATGAGCCGAGCGAGTTTGTTGCGGGCGTGAAGCGGCCGACGGTGAAGGCGCAGAACGGGACCATCTATGGGCAGGTGTTTCCAGTGAAAGGCGCGGCTGGCCGCGAGGTGGAGATTCACTATTACCATTTGTGGCGCGCGGACTGCGGGAAGCATGGTCATGCGCTGGACACCGAGCATGCGTCGGCGCTGGTGCGGGAGTCGGCGGGAGAGTGGATCGCGCTCTACTGGTATGCGGCGGCGCATGAAAATACGATTTGCGATGTGAGCCAGATTGCGCGGGCCTCGACTCTGGATGCGGTGGACGGCGGGCCGGTGGTGTGGATTTCGCCGGGGAAACATGCGTCGTATCTTGACCAGGCCATGTGCGAAAAAGGATGTGGCGCGGACCGCTGCGAGCGGATGGTCCCGCTGCGCGTGCGGGCGATCATCAACCTGGGCGAGGTGGGGCATCCGATGAATGGGTCGGTGTTTGTGGCGTCGAAGCGGTGGCCGCTCAGGGAGAAGATGAAGACCTCGAATTTTCCGGCGGAGACACTGGCGCGCGTGAACGCCCTTCCGGCGGGGGAGATTGCGTGGTTCCATGCGGGGCGGCATCCGGCACAGGGAGTAATTGCCGTGAGCAGCACGACGGAAGACGCACTCGCTAAGGGTGGGGCGGAAACCTCGGACGCGCTGGCCACGGGCGATGAGCATACGTCGAACGCGCTGGCAACGGCGCAAGACTCAACGGGAAACGCGCTGGAGAAGAGCTATCGGAACACGGTTCATGCGCTGGGGATTTCGGCGGGGCACGTGCGGAAGGCCTTGGGAGATGGGGCAGCGGAGAATCCGCATTAGGCATTCAGGCGGTGGTCCATTCGATCTTCTTCTCCGAGGCGGATTCTCTTCGCAGTCAGCTTCCAAGTTCCCGATCGAATGGACCTTTGACTCACACCAGCTTTGACATTACTTCGACGGCGTGAAGAGCTTCACGCGGACGTGCCAGGTGACGGACTGGCCGGGCTTGAGCGTGACCATGCCGGTGTCCATGCCCTTGGGCCAGATGTTGCTGAACGGATCAGCAAAGTTGAACTGCTCTTCGATGGCGGCGTAGGGCTTGTCCGGCGGAGAGTAGACCTGGATGGTCTTGATCTCCGGCGAGAGGCCCTGGATGAGGACGCCGTAGTTGCTGGCCGGGTCAATTAGCTTCACGTCCACCGCGCCGTCGGTGCGGGTGAGGTTGGACCAGTTGTCGTCGTAGAAGTGGGTGTCCAGCGGAGCGCCGTTGGGGGCGGTAAAGTCGTACTGGGTTCCCTTGACGGGTTGCAGCTTGCCGGTGGGGAAGACGTCGTCGTAGTTGTTGACCAGCGCGATTTGCGAACCGGGAACATGCAGGCGCGCCTGCTCGTGCTGGCCGCTGGGAATGCTGAAGTAGGGATGCCAGCCGATGGCGAGCGGCTCGTCTTCGTTGCCGACGTTCTTCGCCGTGATCTCGGCGTCAAAAGCGTCGCCGGAGAGCGTGAGCTTGAAGTTGAGGTCGGTCTTGGAGAGCCAGTGTCCGCCGAAGTCGCCGGCATGGATGACGCCCGTGACCTGCTGGCCGTCCTGAACGTCTTGCACGTTCAGGTCCTCGGTCTTGCTGTCGAGAATTAGGCCGTGCATGGCGTGGGGCCGGGCACCGGGCTTCTTGCCCTTCCAGTTGGCGGGCAGCGTGATGGTCTTGCCGTGCCAATGCGTGGTGACGGTCTTGCCGTCTTTGGAAAGCGTACCGATGATGCGGTTGGGATAGGGAACCAGGAACGCTCCGCCGAACGTAAAGCTGCCGTTGCCGTACTCATCGTGGCTGAGGACCTGGTTGGCTTCTTCGAGCGAGGGCGAAGCGAGCACGTCAACGGTGCCCTTGCCGGGAACATTGGCGGTGATCTGGAAGACGTTCATGCCGCGTCCGGGCAGGATGGTGGCGGAAAGGAATTCGGGCTTTTGACCATTCGATGTGGCTGTGCGCGACAGGTGTACCACGTTTTCTCCGTTGATCTGAGTTGGTGCTGTGGTGGCGGCGGTTTCCGGCTTGGGCGCGGGCGGAGTCGATTTACAACCGGCGACAGTGAGCAGCGCGGTTGCGGCCAGCATGAGCGTGTACTGCGGGCGAAAAGACATAGTTTCAACCTCTTCAGACATGGTTTGAGCAAAGTTGGTGGAGCAAACGTTTTCGGGTGAAGCCGCCTCTGTCGTGGTAACACAGGCGCGCCCACAATTCTACGCCGAAGCGTTGTGGTTTGCGCGAGTTGCGTTGGTTGTGTTCCCCACTCAAGCCAAAAGCGGGTTTGAATCCACCCCACGAACGAAAGACCTGTTCGTGAAGACCCCGGCATTGGGGGCACCCGGAGACTGAGTGGGCCGCCGGTAGAATGAAGAGAGATGCCCCGAAAAACCACTCCCAGCGCGCGCGCGCTTGCCGCGCTGAACGCCCGCGTGATTGCCTGCAATCGCTGCGAGCGACTGCGGGCGTACTGCAAGCAAGTTGCGGAGACGAAGCGAAAGGCCTATCTGGATTGTGAGTACTGGGGCCGCCCGGTGCCGTCGTTTGGGGACCCGAACGCGAAGGTCATGATTGTGGGGCTTGCGCCGGGCGCGCATGGGTCGAACCGCACAGGCAGGCCGTTCACGGGAGACGGGTCGGGGAATTTTCTGTATCCCGTGCTGTATGAGGCGGGGTTCGCTTCGCAGCCACGCGCGGCGAGCCGCGATGATGGAATGCGGCTGAACGGACTGTGGATTACATCGGTCGTGCGCTGCGCTCCTCCGGGCAACAAGCCGCTGCCGGAAGAGATTGCGAACTGCTCTCCGTTTCTGGATGAGGAGATTGCCGCGTTCGCGGACCTGCGCGTGATTGTGTGCCTGGGAAAGATCGGGTTCGATGGAGTCGTCCGGCATTTGGTGCGAAGCGGCAGGCTGGCACGAGGCAATGGGTTGAAGTTTGCGCACGGGGCCGAGTACAAGCTGGACGGACTGACGCTGCTGGCCAGCTATCATCCCTCGCTGCAGAACACGAATACTGGCAAGCTGACACCGGCGATGTTTCTGGCGGTGTTTCGGCGCGCACGGGAGCTTACGCTCTAGCGGGACATCCCGGCGTTTGTAGGAGGGCATCCACTTGAAGACACCCGTGTTCCTGGGAGGAACCGAATGATTGTCCTGCTCATTATTTTGATTTTGCTGATTATCTTTACGACTCCGGCATGGCCTTATAGCCGGGGATGGGGCTACTACCCGAGCAGCGGGTTGGGGCTGATTCTGATCATTTTGCTGATTTTGCTGTTGCTAAGGGTGGTGTAATTTTGGAGCGGGAGACGGGGATCGAACCCGCAACCAACGGCTTGGGAAGCCGCTACTCTACCATTGAGCTACTCCCGCTCGACAATTGCGTCAGCCATTTCTGAGTGTATCAAAATGTGGCGGGTTGATTGGGCATCACTTCTCGAACTTTGGGAACCATGTGATCTGCGCCTGGACGGTGGTGTCGTGCTGGACTCCGGGCTTGTAGAAGGGCGCAACCCAGCGCTCATATTGCACCCAGCCGCGCGCCTCGAAATTGTTCCAAAAGCGCTTGCGGACGGCAAACTGGTAGTCGTTCTGCGTGGTGCCTGACGGGATGAATTTCTGGTCGACCTTTACGTAGCGATAAGAGAACTGCGCCATTTCGCGAGGCGAGATGTGGTAGGTGAGCCAAGCCTGGCCGCCCTTGGCGTCGCGTCCAATGGCATCGCTAAAGAGGTTGCCCTTGTTGGTTGTGCCCTGCTTCTGCACTGCTTCGTAGTACAGGAAATTGCCGTTGGCTCCGGCGTTGCTGACCGGGTCGGTGGAGACCCCTTCGACGCGGAGATCAAGATGCTGGAGGCCGGGGAAGCGGGCAAGATAGATGCCAGGACGATAGCCGGAGCGGCGCGGCGCGCTGACTGGGCTAACATCGTCGTGCGCGATGGAGTCGGCGTAGAGCGTGACCCAGTTGCGCAGGAAGGGCAGGCGGTAGTCGAAGTCGAAGCTGCCGAAGCGCGCGCCGGGGTCATCGCGGGAAAATTTCTCCTGAGCGGTAACGTTCTGAAAACTGAAGAAGCTTTTCAGGAACGTGTGGAGCGTGATGGGCTCGTCGCAGGGAACGATGGTGTTGGTCGCCGCATCGAGGCAGCCGTGTCCCTTGCCGCCCCAGATGGTGGTGCGCTCAAAGCCAAACTCGAGATTGCGCGTGGGCTTGAAGCTGACCTTTTCCATGTGAACCCAGGGAGAGTTTGGGTAGGTGTGGCCTTTGAGGCTTCCCACAAAAAATTCATAGCGGAAGGGCCCGGTGAGGCGCGAGAGCAATGGAATGCGGAGCGGCTCGACGCGGTTGATCTCGAAGGTATAAGGGGCTTCGGCGTTGGTGCTCCAGGACATCGCGCCGCCAAACGCGGGACTGAGCCACTGGTCGTTTTTCCCGAAGGAGATTTCGTGGTTGAGCAGGTGATAGGAAACGCTGGCCTCCAGGACGCGGAAGTGATTGGCGGCGGGGATGGGGCCGAGCGGAATGGTGTCCTGCGAAGGGTTGGTGGCGAAGGGGATGAAGTCGATGTTGTTTGAGAGGTACTGCGCCATGGGCAGCGAGTAGCCGTCGGCGGCGGGAGCGTGCTGGTATTCGCCCCGGAAGTAGAAGGAGAAGCGGCCCGCCTCGGCGCGTCCGCTGACGCCTGTGTAGTTGTTGATGCCGGCCTGATAGGGGCGTCCGTAATCGTTGACGATGGTCTGGCCGAGGTGGTAGCTGTCGTTCAGGGGGGTGTCGGTAATGCCGCGCATAACGGTGTACACGCTGTCGAGCTCGGCGTGGCCTTCCTGCTGGATAGGAGAGCCCTGCACGTCTTCCTTGAATTCGTCCATGAGCGCGAGATAGATGTCGCGGGCCTCGGTGTCGTCGGGATGGGCTTCGATTTTGTCGGCGGTCCTGTCGAGCATGTGGGTGATGCTCAGGCGGGTCCAGGGACGCATGCCCATGTAGGCCGAGTCCAGATATCCCATGCTGTGGAGGCGGTCGAGTGCGGGATAGACCCAGCTATCCATGGGCACATAAGTAGAGCCGAGCGAGCTGCTGTAGACGATGGGAGGGGCGGGCGCGGAGGCTGCTGTGGACTGGGCCAGAGCGGGCAGGCCGGAGGTGAGCGCGATGAGCAGAAGAATGGAGGGAGCAGTTCTCACTTATGCCTCATGGAGTGAAGGTGAATGCCGGAGCCATGCGGAAAAATCAAGGATTGCTCGCTTCAGGCTACAGCAGGCAGGGCTCAGGGCTCAAGGCTCAGAAAACAACATCCTTCATGGCGCTGGCATACTTCTCTTCAAGCTGGCGCTTCCAGTGCGGGCGGAAGAGCTTCTTTGCGGCCAGATAATGTTCGAGCTTGAGGAGCGGATCGGGTTCGGGATCGCCGGGCCAGGCAGCGCATTCGAGAATGGTGGGGCCTACGCCGTCACGGGCGCGCAAGATGGACTCGTAGGCGACGCGGTAGAGGGCGACGGTGTCGCAGGCATCCACGCGAATGACCGGGATGCCGCTGGAGACTTCCGCGGATGGCGCAGCGCCTTCGAGGATGCAGAGCACGGGCAGAGATTGCTTCGCGGCGGAGGCGAAAGCTTCCCGCATGGAAGCCGGTTTGGCAAGCCGGGTGAAGAGGACGGCGAGACCTCCGCGCCTTTCAATTTTGTGGCGAAGCGCAGCTTCGGTGGCGGCGCTGAAGTGCGCGGCGGGACCGGATACAGATGAAGAAAGGGATAGTGAGCCGGTGTGGAGATATTGCGCGAGTGTGGCGCGCGGCGTAGGGATTACGCTGTCTGCGCGGCGGAGACAGCAGGAAACGGCCGCGGAGGAAGCTTCTCGTCCCAGCCATGCGTCGTAGCCGGGCGTGGCGCTGAGGCGCGCGTCGAGCATCCGGCATTGAAGCAGAGCGGCATAAAGCTGCCGGAATTTTTCATCGCTGATGAGGGAAAAGCCTTTTTTCCCGGCAACGCTGGGGGGCCTGTTCGATTTGGTTGCGGTCATGGAAGGTTCTGTGGTGAGTGCAGAGCAAAAGGAGATTGTATCGCAGGAAGAGCGCAGAGCCTTTTGTGGATGGCCGCTGAAGGAAAGGGAACAGGCTCTCACAGAGCGGAGGCCGAGCGCAAGAATTTTTTCGCGCCTTTTTTCAACAGTTTTGTGAAAAACTTTGTTGAATATTCGCGCGTGGAGGCCCAGCGCGCAGCATTGATGCTGGTTTGCCCGCTCTGCACTTTTTGTGAGGCAGCACGGCTGGATGGGCAAGTTTTTGGAAGGGTGGTCCGGCAAAGGCGGCCAGCAACCAAATGGGTCGGAAAGGCTATCCCAAGACAGAAGGAGTGTTTTGCATGAGCGCGGTGAAGTGGTTGATTGCATTTTCGATTGGAGCAGCCGCGGGAGCGGCTGTCGCACTGATTTATGCTCCTCAGTCGGGCGCGAGAACGCGACGCCAGATCCGGCGCGGACTGGAGGACGCCGGAGACTACATTAAAGAGACGGCGGAGACGGTTGGCGGGCACGCTGAGAAATACGTGAAGCGCGGGAAAGACGTAGTGGAGATGGTGGCGGACACGGCGACGTCGGCCTACGGCGCGGCGAGGAAGGTTGTGCCGATCTGACACTCTGTTGTTTCCATGCCTCTGCGAGTTGTTCATCAATAAAGCCCTGCCTGATTGCTCGGGCAGGGCTTTGTTGTGTCTGGAAGTGGGTCAGCTATAGAGCAGGACCCCTTCGGAGCGCTCCGCGCCCTCCTGCGCGACGGGACGGTAGAAGAGCTGGTTGTTTTCCAGATAGACCTCGAGGAACGCGGGCCGCTCGGGAATGCCGCCGGAAATCAGCGCCTCGGAGAGCGGGTCTTCGACGTACCGTTGCAGCGCGCGGCGCAGTGGACGCGCCCCGTAGCTGCGGTCGGTCATGGTCTTGTCGAGGATCCACTTCTTGGCCTCGTGCGTGACCGAAATGGTGATGGACTTGGACACGAGGTTGGCGTTGAGCTGCGACAGCAGCAACTCGATGATCTGGATGAGGTCCGCATCCGTGAGCGACTGGAAGAGAATGATCTCGTCGATTCGGTTGAGGAACTCGGGGTTGAAGGTGCGCTTGACCTCGCCCTTGACCAGGTCTTCGATTTTTTCCATCACCATGTCTTCACGGTCGCTCTGGAAGCCGAGGCCCTGCTTGCGCTGCAGGTGCCGCGCCCCAATGTTTGAGGTCATGATGACGATGGTGTTCTTGAAGTCCACGGTGTTGCCGAGGCCGTCGGTCAACTGGCCGTCCTCAAAGACCTGCAACAGGATGTTGAACACATCCGGATGGGCCTTTTCGATTTCGTCCAGCAACACGACGGAGTAGGGCGAACGCTTGACGCGCTCGGTGAGCTGTCCGCCTTCCTCGTAGCCAACGTATCCCGGAGGCGAGCCGATGAGTTTGGAGACCGAATGCTTCTCCATGAACTCCGACATATCGAAGCGGATGAGCGCTTTTTCCGACCCGAAGAGAAATTGGGCCAGGGTGCGGGCCATTTCCGTCTTGCCGACGCCGGTGGGGCCGAGGAAGAGGAATGAGCCGATAGGCCGCGTGGGCGACTTGAGGCCGGCGCGCGAGCGGCGAATGGCCCGCGCCAGCGCGGAAATCGCCTTGTCCTGCGAAATGACGCGCTTGTGCAGCTCTTCTTCGACGCGCAGTAGCTTCTGCGTTTCTTCTTCCTTGATGGAGGTGATGGGCACGCCGGTCCAGCGGCTCACCACATCCTCAATGTCTTCGCGCCCGACGATCCCCGCCGTGGAGTCATCGAGGTGGTATTTGTCGCGCAGGCCGCGAAGGTTTTCGCGTTCCTTGCGCTCCTCGTCGGAATAGAAGCGGGCCTTCTCAAATTCGTGGTTCGCGATGGCGTTTTCCATGCGATGGACGATGAATTTGATCCGCTTCTGCACCTCGGTGATTTCCTCGGGCAGGGAAGTCTGGCGCAGCTTGACCCGCGCTCCCGCCTCATCGATAAGGTCAATGGCCTTGTCGGGCAGGAAGCGATCGGGGATATAACGGTTCGAATGGGCCACGGCGAAGTTAATCGAGTCATCCGTGTAGCTGACCGCGTGGAACTTCTCGTAGCGGTCCTTGATGCCCATGATGATCTTGATTGCGTCCTCCTCGTTGGGAGGCGGCACTTTGACGGCCTGGAAGCGCCGTTCGAGCGAGCGATCTTTCTCGATGGATTTGCGGTATTCGCCCGGCGTGGTTGCGCCGATGCATTGGACTTCGCCGCGCGACAGGGCGGGCTTGAGGATGTTGGCGGCATCGAGCGAGCCTTCGGCTGATCCGGCGCCGACGAGGGTGTGCAGCTCGTCAATGAATACGATTGAGTTCTGATTTTCCATCAACTCTTTCATGATGGTCTTGAGGCGCTCCTCGAACTGGCCGCGGTACTTGGTGCCCGCGACGATGAGCGACAGGTCGAGCGCGAGGACGCGCTTCTCAGAAAGGAAGCTGGGCACGTCGCCGTCGGCGATGCGCTGCGCCAGTCCCTCAACGATGGAGGTCTTTCCTACGCCCGGCTCTCCAATGAGCACGGGGTTGTTCTTGGTGCGACGGCAGAGGATCTGAACGACGCGCTCCAGTTCAGCGTCGCGGCCCACCAGCGGGTCGAGCTGGTTGTCGAGCGCGGCCTGGGTGAGGTCGCGGGAAAACTCGGCCAGAAGGCTGGACTCGCGGTTACGCTGCTGCGCAGGGGCCTTTTCCTGCGTGGTGCGGGCAAGCTCCTCGCGAATGGCCGCGAGCTTGAGGCCGCGCTCGTGCAGAATTTCCGCAGCGAAGCACTTTTCCTCGCGCAGCAGGCCGAGGAGCAGGTGTTCGGTCCCGATATGTTTGTGCGACAGCCGCTCGGCTTCCTCAGCGGCATAGGCCAGAACGCGCTTGCATTCATTGGAAAGGGGAAGATCGACCGAGGTGGAGACCTTCTCGCGAATGGTGGTATGTCCTTCAATTTGTTTACGAATGGATTCGACGGAAGCGTGCGAGCGAAGAAAGCGGTTGGTCAGCGCCTTGTCCTCGCGAAGGAGGCCAAGCAGCAGGTGTTCCGTCTCGATATAGGGCGAACCGAACTGGCTGGCCTCATAGCGAGCGAAGAAGATGACGCGCCGTGCTTTTTCCGTATAGCGTTCGAACATAGTCCCTCTGAAGGTCCTGGACTTCGGCGGTCCTGCGGGTTTGCCCCCGCGGGGACCGGAGAAATCCGGCGCCTCGTCCGTGTCGCCGCTTCTGCCTGAAAACATGGGCAAAAGATGAAGCGGCCTTCAGGCTGGGAGCGATGTTCCGCGCCCAATCCCACGATTCACTGCAACCCGCTAACCTTGCTGCGGGGAAATCTCCTGCAAGCGGCCTTTTTCCAGCCGCAGAATCCTGCTGCAACGCTCCGCCAACGCCGTGTTGTGCGTAACGATCACAGAAGTTAGATGATGCGATTGGTGAAGTCGTTCCACCAGATCAAAGACCACGCCGGAAGTACGGCTGTCAAGATCACCTGTCGGTTCGTCCGCAAGCAGGACTTTTGGCCCCGTTACGAGCGCGCGGGCAAGCGAAACGCGCTGTTGTTCGCCTCCGGAAAGCTCTCCCGCACGATGGCTGGCGCGGGCCTCAAGCTCGACTTCCGCAAGCCACTGCGAGGCTGTTTTCAGGGCGGAGGCTTTTGGTTCTCCACGGGCCAGCAGCGGCATGGCGACGTTTTCGACAGCCGTAAACTCCGGCAGAAGATAGTGAAACTGCCAGACATAGCCAACTTCGCGATTGCGGAAGCGGGCGGCCTCTTTACTGGACAAACTTCTCAAGTGAATTGAGGCGCAGTATACGTCACCGCTGGAAGGTGTATCAAGAGCACCGAGAATGTGCAAAAGTGTGCTCTTACCTGCGCCCGACTCGCCGACGATGGCCAGCATTTCGCCCTGCGGAACGTCGAATGAAAGCCCATCGAAGAGCACGAGGCGGCCATTTCCGGTCGCGTACTCCTTGCGTAGATCCCTGACCTTTATCTGGATTGGATGTCCCGGAGGCGCGGCACGATGCAGCGCGGCTACGGCGGCTGCGTCTGGCGCGAAAGATGTCTCTGAAGGGGACTCCATATCTACCTCTATCATCTATAGACCCCAAAATGGAAGCGAAGATTCAGTCGGCAGGCTGGCTGGGGAGGTTCGTGACCGCAACGGGCAGCGGGTCCCGATCCGGGATGACGGGAAGCGCCTCCAGAACAGTGAGTTGCTGCTGGACGCGGCGCCAGGCGCGCTTGTGCCGTTTTGTGGAGATGGGCGCGTCGGGATCGGAGTAGTAGGCCTGGATGTCGCGCTTGAGGGTGGCCGGAATTGGCTCTTTGACGAAGACGATCTTGTCCAGGAGCTGAGCGTAGGTTTTATCCATGAGCGGATAGGAGCCGGGAATAGCCCGTGTGCCGGTGTCGAGGTCAAGGTCATCGATACGCATGGCGCGGCGCGGCGACTCGGAGGGGCTTTTCGCGAGGTGGTCCAGCAGTGCTTCATAGCGGGCGAGGGTGCGGTTGACGCTCGCAATGTATTTTGTCTCAGTCTCAGGTTTGGGGCCGCGAATGGAGAGGTCGGAAAGCTTTCCAATTTTGGGAAGGATGAAGATGATGGTGGCGATGAGGTGGGTCCTGAAGCCGGCCTTTTTGCGGTAATG
>DASTXK010000139.1:0-5265 GCA_035765555.1 Acidobacteriaceae bacterium | reverse complement strand
GCCGCCGTTCTCGTGTTTCAGGGACGCCTCGAAGGCGTCCACATTGAGCAGCGCCTCATGCCCGATCTGCCGCTTGTCATGGCCGATCCGCAGTCGCTGCAGCGCGCTCTGGCCAACCTGATCGACAACGCCGCCGAGGCCATGCAGTCCACCTTTGTGCGCGTGCTTTCCATCGAAACCGGAATGAGCGAAAATTGCGCCATGGCCGAACTCGTTCTCTCCGACACCGGCCACGGCCTCACCAGCGAGATGCGCGAGCGGCTGTTCCTTCCCTATGTCTCCAGCAAGCAGCGCGGCACCGGCCTTGGCCTGGCCATCGCCGCAAAAATTATTCAGGAGCATCACGGCTCCATTCGCGCCGAAGACAACTCGCCCGCCGGGGCACGCTTCATTCTTGAACTGCCCTTCGCCAACGGCTGCAAACCAGCCGAAACCCAGCCCGAACCTCAGACCGCGGAGCAGCCGCGATGAACCACATCCTTGTGGTCGATGACGAGGCCACCATCCGCGAATCGCTGGAAGGAATCCTGCGCGAAGAGGGCTACGCCGTCACCACCACGCCCAGCGGAGAGGAGGCCGTGGTCCTGCTGCGCGACGCGCCCTACGACGTGCTGCTGCTCGATATCCTGCTGCCCGACCGCGATGGCCTCGACGTGCTCAACGACACCCGCTCGCTCGCCGCCGAAAATCAGCCCGAAGTCGTCGTCATCTCCGGACACGGCAGCATCGAAACCGCCGTCCGGGCCACCAAGCTCGGAGCTTTCGATTTTCTCGAAAAGCCGCTGCTGCTCGAACGCACCCTCATCGTCGTCAAGAACGCGGTGGAGGCGCGCCGCCTCCGCAACGAAAACCTCGAATACAAGCGCCAGCTTGCTCTTGAAACCAACGTCACCGGCGACAGCGTTTCCGCCAAGGCCATCCGCCAGCAGATCAAGCTCATGGCGCCCACCAATGGCCGCGTCCTTATCTATGGAGAATCCGGCTCCGGCAAGGAGCTCATCGCGCGCGCCATTCATGCGGAAAGCCCCCGGCACGACCGCGTCTTTGTGGAACTGAACTGCGCCGCCATTCCCGAAGACTTTATCGAGAGCGAGCTTTTCGGCTATCGCAACAGCGCCATCCCCGGAGGCCCTCCGGAAAAGCGCGGCACCTTTGAGCGCGCCGACGGCGGCACGCTGTTTCTCGACGAAGTGGGCGACATGAGCCTCAAGACGCAGGCCCGCGTGCTGCGGGCGCTCGATGAGCAAAGCTTCGTACCCGTCGGCGCAACCCAGCCGATTCGCGTGGACGCGCGCGTAATCGCCGCCACCAACAAGGACCTCGAAGAGGAAACGGCGAAGGGAAACTTCCGCGAAGACCTCTTCTACCGACTCAACGTCATGCCATTTTTTGTGCCGCCGCTGCGCGAGCGCAAGGAAGACATCCGCCCGCTCGCCCGCGAATTTCTTCGCTCCTTCGGGCGCGAGTACGGCCGTCCGCACATTGAAATCGCCGAAGATGCGGTCGAGTTGCTGAAGCAGTATCCATGGCCGGGAAACGTGCGCGAGTTGAAGAACATTCTGGAGCGGGTGCTGATTCTCAATCCGCAAATCAAGCGTATTGAGCGCCGCCATCTGCCCATGCTCGTCCACCGCCGCCGCGATCACAACGGAGACGACTTCAGCACGCTCCAGCAGGCGCGCGAAGCCTACGAGCGCGAATACATCCTGAAGAAGATTGACGAGTGCCAGGGCAACATGAGCCGCGCCGCCGAGTCCCTCGGCCTCGAACGCAGCCACATGTATCGCAAAATGCGGACGCTCGGCATCAACGTCCGCGAGTAGTCAAGCAGCGTCCGCGCCCGGACCTGCTTTCCCGCCGGCGGTCCGAAGCGACGCCTCGCGGCCAATCGGCTTCCGTGGAGGCATAAGCGCGAAACCCGGCAACAAATTTTGAATCACATCCAGCAGTTCCGTGGGACTATCGTCTCCCTTGCCCAAAACCTTGTCCACACTCCGCTTCGCGCTCTCCGGAATCTCGGGATCGCCGGTCCATATCACCAGCGGCATCCTCGCTGCGCGGGAACGCAGATCGTGTGCCACGTCTCCGCCCGTCATCCCGCCCCCAAGGTGATAATCGAGCAGCGCCAGGTCAAAGCTCTCGTGGGTGGCCGCTTGCAGGCAGGCATCGGCGTCCGTCACCATCGTTACCTCGCACCCGAACTGTTCCAGAAACGCTATGCGCAAGCGAAGGTTTTCAGGCTGATCATCGAGGCAGAGAATCCTCGGCTTTTTCCCCGGCATAAGAGACCCTTAGCATGGATTGAACGCATCCGGGAAACGGGTCTTGCAGGTCATCAAATCAAATGCGGACCGGCAGCCGTCAAGCGGCCGCTCTGGTCAACTTTTGCTTGCTTGAAGGTTCTTTCTCTCTTGCGCGGGATCGTTCCAACCTGCTTGCGCTTGCGTCCGGGGGGATCGGACTGTATCGAAATTGTACGCTATTCGCCGATTGGCGCAACTTCATGGCTATTTGTCCGGCGCGGCCTCGGTTGGGAGGTAATTCTTGAACTGGCTTTCGATCAGCCCCAGGTTGCGCGCCAGCGTCAGCTTCGACTCGTTGTACTGATACACGCTGTTCACGTAGTTGGTCTGCGCTTCGGCCAGCGCTGTCTGCGCTTCGGCTACGGGAAGGTTCGTGTCCACGCCCGCCTTGAAGCGCTCCATCGTCTGGTCGAGCGCCGTCTGCGCCAGCGACACGCTGCTCTTTGACACCTGCACCAGTTGCCGCGCGGACTTCAAATTAAGCAGGCTGTCGCGTAGCTGCTGGTCGATTTCCGTGTTCAGGTCATTCATCTGCGAGCGCAGTTGCTCCACCTGCGCCTCGGCCACGTCGGCGTCTCCGCGAAACTTTGCTTCATGGAAAATCGGGATATTCAACGTCCCCATCGCCACAAACGTGCCGTGATACACGAGTCCCGCGACGCCCGTCACGCCGTAGTTGCCGCTGAAGCTCAGGCTTGGCCAGCGCTCGTGTTTGATGGCCCGCTGCTCGAGTTCGGCGGCGACTATCTGATGCTTCATCCGCTGGTAGTCCTGCCGGTTCTGGAAGGCTTCCCGCCGCGCCTCCTCAATCGGCATCGCCGCAAGGTCCGCATACGGAGCCACATCCGTAAGCTGAATCTTCTGCTCCGGCGCAAGCCCAATCGCGCGGTTCAGCGCGATCTTGTTCTTTTCCAACTGGTCTTTGGCGGCGATCACGGCCTGTTGCTGCGACTGATACTGCACCCGCGCGCGCAGCTCATCCAGATTCGCCGCCACCCCGGCCGCATGCTTCTGGTGCGCCTGAAACAGCAGCGTCCGGTCCGTATCGAGCAGCGATTGCGCGTAGTCCACCTGCGACTGCGCCGCAATCACCTTCAGGTATTCCGTACCGACGTTCAGAATCACCAGCCCCAGCGACGACTGCTCGTCATAATAGGCCGCCTTCTCGTTGGCTTTGGCCGCGCGCCAGGCGTCCCATCCCGACCACGTGAAGAGCGCCTGCGAAAAATTGATGCGTCCGATGCGCGTGTTGACCTTGGTGATGAGCGGAAGGTTTCCCGCCTCGCTGGGCGGAATCCCGAACTGCGTAATCAGCGAGGGACGGAACCCCTGCGCCGCCAGATTATATTGGTGCAGGCCCACCTCGCCGTGCAGCGAAATGTTGGGCAGCAGATAATTCAAAAGCTGGAGCTTCTGCGCCCGCGCCGACTGCTGATTGAGCTGCGCCAGCCTCAGCGCCAGATTGTGCCTGATGCCGAGATCGATGGCGTCGCTGATCGAAAGCTGCCGCACTCCCGGCGTCGCCGCCTCCGCCTGCACGCTCCCGGCGTATGGATTCCGGGCAGAGTTATCGGGGTTCGACTGCGCGAACGCGGCCTGGATGAAAAGCACGGCCGCAGCGAACGCAATCAGCTTCTGAGCGTAAGTCCTCATTCGTAATGGGTGGGTCGAATCCTCTTTGGATTTTGAAGCCTGTGAATTCCTCTATTTTCTTTGTATTAGATTTTCACGGACGCCATCGGTTGCCAAACATTTCACGGCGCGCAAATTCGGGCGCGCAACCTACAGGCAAAGCGGTATAGTGGCTGGCAGCGGTTTTCCCCCGCCGCGGAGGCTCCCACGGTGCCACGCTTCTGCCTGCTTCTCTTTCTCTTCGCTGGCTTGATCCCCGGCCCATCCGCCCCGGCGCAATCTGCTCCGGCGGTCGCGATTACGCTCGGCCAATCGCTCGTGCCCCTCAACGGCCCGTGGAAATTCCACATCGGCGACAATCCCCAATGGGCTGGCCCCAATTTTGATGATTCCGCTTGGGAGACTGTGGACCTCACGACCAAAGAAGGCTCCTTCGATCCCGAACAGGGGACCAGGGGATTTGTCCCGGGTTGGACGGCCAAGGGGCATCCCGGCTACTCCGGCTACGCCTGGTATCGTCTCCGGGTGCGCATCGACGGCGCCGATGGCCCACTGGCCCTGCGCGCTCCCGTCAACGTGGATGACGTGTATCAGGTTTTCGCGAATGGACGGCTCATCGGCTCCTTCGGCGACTTCCGCGGCTCGGTTCCCGCCGTCTATACCACGCGCCCGCTCATGTTCACGATTCCGGCAAGCGTTCGTCAGCGTGGCCAGAACGGCACGATAGAACTGGCCTTCCGCTTCTTCATGGCGCCGCGAACCCTGCGACAAATAAACGGTCCGGGCGGGATGCATGACCCGCCCTTGCTCGGGCTGGCCCCGGCGGTAGCCGCGGCCTGGCACGTCGCGTGGGAAGCACACCTGAAGGGAATTTTTCCTATTCTGGCATCGGCGCTGATCTATCTGGTCTTCTCGCTCCTCATCCTGATGTTGTATGCCTTCGACCGGGCGGAAAAGATCGTGCTCTGGCCTTTGGCGGCCTGCGCTTTGTCCGCTCTGGGCTTCTCTCTGATCGCCATTTCGGTCAGTACACTTATGATCCCGGAGCTACCGTACTCCATCCTGAGGAGCGTGCTGAACCCCATCACGGGCGCCTTATGGATCCTCACCTGGCTCGCTTACTTCGGACTTTCAGGCAAAATATGGCTCCGGAACCTGATCGTCGTTCTGGTCCTCTGGGATATCGCCAGTGACTTGTTCTTCCAGATCCTTACGCTCAATGGGCCGCGCATCCCGCATTTCGTCTTTAGCGTGTTCGCCGGAAGCAGTTTCGCCGCGCACATGGCGAGTCTGGTTCTTTTAGCCCTGATCGTGTACTTCGGAATCCGGA
>DASTXK010000138.1:0-11490 GCA_035765555.1 Acidobacteriaceae bacterium | reverse complement strand
CTCGCCGCCGCCATCGTCACCGGATACGCCCGCTTCCGCTCACGCAGCGCCCGCTCCGTTTAACGGTTGCGCCGTCCGTCGCCGCTGTACTATTCCCTTTTTCCTGCCATGCTCGCCCGGCAACAGTTTTTAGTTTGAAAGGAACATCCAAAGCCGTGAATGCCTCATCTTCCGCTTCCACAGAATCCGCGCCTCCTCCATCAGCGGTGCGCGAAATCCTCATCGCCCACAGTCCCGACTCCGACGACGCCTTCATGTTCTACGGAATGGCCACCAACAAGGTCCGCCGCTCGGGGCTCAAGTTCAGCCACACGCTGACCGACATCGAGACCCTGAACCAGAAGGCCATTAAAGAAGCCTATTACGACGTGACGGCCATCTCGTTCCACGCCTATCCCTATATTCAGGACAACTACGCGCTGATGGCCTGCGGCGGCTCGGTGGGCGAGGGATACGGGCCGATGATTGTGGCGCCGCGCCCCTACACTCTGGACGAAATCAAGAAGATTCGCATCGCGATTCCTGGAACGCTCACCACCGCTTACCTCACGCTCAAGCTGTTCGCGCCGGGGATTGAAACCGCCGTCGTTCCCTTCGACCGCATCATTCCTGAAGTGCAGGCCGGAAACTTTGACGCGGGACTCATCATCCACGAAGGCCAGCTCACCTATTCGCACAGCGGCCTGCACAAAATTATTGACCTCGGCCAGTGGTGGCGCGACGAAACCGGCCTGCCTCTGCCGCTGGGCGGCAACGCCATTCGCCGCTCGCTTGGAGACGACCTGATGCTGACTGTGACGGGCGCGCTGCGCGAAAGCATCCAGCACGGCCTGGAGCACCGCGAACCGGCCCTGGCCTACGCCATGCAGTTCGCCCGCGACCTCGACCATGACCTCGCCAATAAATTCGTCGGGATGTATGTGAACGAGCGCACGCTGAACTACGGCGAAGATGGACGCGAAGCCATTCGCAAGCTCCTGCAAATGGGCCACGAACGCGGCGTCATTCCGCACCCGGTGAAGGTGGATTTTATCGGCTGAAGGCGGCCCACGGGCGGGCCGCCGAACTCCACAGTTTCACCTTTACGGCAGAGGCTGTCCGGCCGCCGTCATCAGCTTCAACTGCTGCTGGTCGTATTGCTTGATGGCCTCGGGCAGCGGAGCATATTTCAAAACCTCCGCCGTCATCTGCCCCTCCGTCACCACATAGGTCAGAAACTTCTTCAGCGCCGCCCGCTTGGCCCTGTCCGGCCCGTCCTTTGGAACAATGAGATAGGTCATAGTCGAGATTGGATACGCATCCTTCGCGCTCGCCGCGGGATTCACAATCGGCACTCTCGGGTCCCGCTCCAGTTCAGCCGCAAACGCCTGGATCGCCGCCGTCGTGCCCGCCAGCCCCGGGGCCACATAGTTCCCCGCCTGGTTTTTAATAAGCGCCATGGGCAAGCTGTTCTGCTCGGCGAAGGTCAACTCCACATAACCAATGGCTCCTGGAGCCTGCTTCAATTGCCCGGTCACGCCCTCGCTGCCCTTGCCGCCGAGGCCCAGCGGCCAGCTTACGCTCTTGCCCGCGCCCACTTTCGATTTCCACTCCGCGCTCACCGCGCTCAGGTAGGTGGTAAATGCGTTGGTCGTCCCGCTGCCGTCCGCGCGATGCACCACAATAATCGGTTCGTTTGGCAGCTTCGCGCCAGGATTGTCCGCCGCGATCTTCGCGTCATTCCAGTTCGTGATCTGCCCCAGATAGATGCCCGCAAGCGTCTCCGGAGAAAGCCGCAGCGGCTGCAGCACCTGCTTCAGGTTGTAAGTCACCACCACCGGCCCAGCCGACTCCGGAAACTGAATCACCGGCGGCATCTCCTTCATCTCCGCGTTAGTCAACGCCACATCCGACGCGCCAAAGTCCACCGTGCCGGCCCTTACCTGCTCAATGCCTCCGCCCGATCCAATCGACTGGTAATTGATGTGCACATCCGAATGGTCCTGCATAAAGCCATTCACCCAGCGCTGCATCACCGGATAAACGAACGTGCTGCCGGCGCCCAGCAGCGAAACCGTTTTGGACGAATTGCACCCGCCGGCTGCAAGCGCGGCGGCAACAGCAAGCGATACAGCGATCATTCGTGTTCTCATGCGTCTACCCTAATGCGTTTGATTCCGCCGTTGTATGAAGCGTCTGTTAAAAAACGCTACTTCTTCGACTGAATCAGTCGTATGCGGGCCGTAAACGCCCGCCCCAGCGGCTCGCTAAACATCAGGTAATTCGGCGAACTCACGCTGTTGTTCACCACCGAATAGTTCTGGCGGTCAGTAGCGTTTTCCAGTACGCCGCGCAGCCCCAAATAATAGCCGCGCAGGTGGAAACGCCACTCCAGTCCGGGGCTGAAGGAGAGGTAATCCGGAAAGCGGTGCGAACCCACCGCGCCCGCCACCTGGTGGTTCGCGTCCACCGACGTGAACGGGAACCCCGTGCGCCAGTCGAAGGTGTAGACAAAGTCCCAGCTTTTCCGAAGGCCTCTGAACACGGGCAGATCAAGCGGCAGCCATCCCCAGGAGACGACCCGGTTGGGCGTGTCCCAAGG
The DNA here is from genome assembly GCA_035765555.1 of Acidobacteriaceae bacterium. Lineage (GTDB taxonomy): Bacteria > Acidobacteriota > Terriglobia > Terriglobales > Acidobacteriaceae > Silvibacterium. The sequence goes on along the minus strand of DASTXK010000138.1, from coordinate 8,909 downwards.
CAGTGGCCCGCTCTGCTGTGGCCCCAGCAGCGAGACGGTCGAAACATAGTCAATGGCCGCATTCGTGTGCGCGTACGAATGCGTGTAGGAGCCAAAGAGCGCGTATCCGCTGCCGAAGGTGCGGCGCGCGTCAAACTCGGCGGCGTAGTCATGGTCGCGGCGGGCGTTCGTCAAAACATAATTGCCGGAGAGCGCGGCGGAACCGCTCTGGTTCACATACGTGAAAAGGTTCGAGACATGCTTGTCCAGAAAATTGGCCGAAGCGTAGACCGAGCCGGGCAGCTTCTGCTCCACGCCGACGCTCCAGTCCACCGCGCGCGCCTCACGCAGATCACTCTGGTCATAAGTAAAGGTCGTCTGTTCCGGCGGGCCCGCGGGGGTCACTCCGTCGGGATTGTAGTAGGTATCGAAGCGAACACCGGCGAGCGCGTTTTCGAGATAATCAAGCTGCGTGTGCTCGTAGTAAATGCCGACTCCGGCGGAGAGCTTCGTATCGGGGCGCGGCGCATAGACCATGGCAATGCGCGGCGAGAAGAGCGGGCGGCGGATGATCTCATCCCAATCGAGGCGCAGCCCCGGCTCCACCAGCAGGCCGGAGAGGTTCGTGTTCCAGTGGTCTTCGATATACGCGCCAATCTCGCCGTTGTGGCGCGTAAAGGGCGGCGTGGCCGGAAAGGTGCTTTGCCGCAGCAACGCCCGGTCCTCGCGCAAATAATCGACCGGCGCGCGCGACACCGTTTCCCCAAAGCGGATGTGGTCCAGATCAACACCCGCGCGCACGTCGTGGCTCCCCATCCACTTTTGCTCCGGCAGATAGAGCGTCGCGTTGGCTTCCGCGCGTTGCGACGTTCCGGTCAGGTTTTCAAAATAGCTGCCGTGGGAGCGCTCGGGAGTAAGTTGGTAGGGCGCGTCTCCATGCGGCTCGTAGCCGTCGCGAATCCTCAGCACGCCGAAGCCCGCGTCCAACATGGCTCCGTTGGAGAAGCGCTGCTGGTCGCGCACATACGGCAGCCATCCGGTGGCGTTGCGTTTGGTGGTGCTCTGCTGCGGAACCAGCGGCGAAATGCCGTCGTAGGGCGAGTGGTAGCCGTTGTAGAGCAGCCCCGCCGACAGGCTGTTTGCCGCGCCCGCATTGGCCTGGAGCTTCAGCAGATTGCTGCCCCTCAGCAGGTGGTTGGAGTCGGCCCCCGACGGCAGCTCCGGCACAAAGATGTTGTCGTACTCCACCTCAAGCCCGTCGAAAAACCAGGCATGGTCACGCACCACCGGGCCGGAAAAGGTGAACCGCGGAACGACTTTGTCGAAGTGCAGTCCCTTCTGGCTCTTGAACGACGGCAAAAAATTGGTGGCGTTGAACCGGAATTTGTTGTCGCCGTTCCCGGTGCGGAAGGCGATCACTCCGCCGGTCGCGCGCCCATACTCAACCGGATAGCGCGTGCTTTCAGCGTCAATCGACCGCACGGCGTCGGCGCTCACGCGCATCGCCAGCAGGCCTCCAACAGGCGAGCGGATGTCGAACCCGTCGAGCAAGTAAAGCGTCTGCCACGACTCGCTGCCGGCCACGTGGACCTGCCCCGTTCCGTCGGCGACGATTCCCGGAATAAATGGCAACAGGTTGCGGATGTCCCGGCTCGTGGGATACGGCACGTTCGTGATCTCCGGCGTATCCATCGAGAACTGGTCGGAGGGTTGTTGCGTGTCAATTGCGGGCGCCGTGGCCGTGACCTCAACCTGCTGCTGGAGAAGATGCTCGCGGGTCAGCGTCGCCTGAACAGCGGCCTCGCTGGGGTCGGAAACCTCCTGCCGCGCGGGATAATAGCCGGATTTCGCGATGCTGATCGTGTACGGAACTGGCTTCGGGAGCGGGTAGCGGCAACGCCCTGCGTCATCAGTCCACAGCCGGAATGGCGCGATGCCCGGCTGCAAGACCGTAACTTCCGCCCCCGCCACAGGCTGGCCGCTGTCGTCGAGGACCGTGAGCATTTTTCGCGCGGCGAGAACTGTGGACTGCCCGGCGGCGAGCGTCGCACAGAGAAAGCCCACGAAGATGAGCAGGCAGCGTTTCATTCGGGCGCCATCGAATACTAAGATGGTAACGGCAGGCTCGTGATATTCTCAGCAGTTTATGGGTGAGCGTTCGACTCCAATCCGTGTTCTGGTGGCCAAGCCCGGCCTCGACGGCCACGACCGCGGAGCCAAGGTCATCGCGCGCGCGCTGCGCGACTCCGGCATGGAGGTCATCTATACCGGGCTGCGGCAGACTCCGGAGATGATCGTAAACGCCGCCGTGCAGGAGGACGTGGACTGCATCGGGTTGAGCATACTTTCCGGCGCGCACAATGCAATTATTCCGCGGGTGATGGCGCTGCTGAAGGAGCGCGGCGCGGACGACATTCTGGTGGTGCTGGGCGGCACCATTCCCGAGCAGGACTCGGAGTTTCTCAAGTCGCAAGGCGTCGCCGCCATCTTCGGCCCCGGCACTCCGCTGGAGAAAACGGTGGAGTTTATAAAGGGCAGGGTACAGGGTAAAAGGTAAAAGTAGAAACGGGGAAAGCGTAAAGGACAAATAAAAACGCCTTTCCCTTTTTGCTTTCCCCTTTTCCCTGGTCCCTTGCTTTTACCGGTTCTGCCCCTTGAACGGGTCCGGGTGATTGTGGCTCGGCGAGGAAGCGCGGCCGTCTTCGACTCCCGGCGTGGAGCGGGCCTCGTTGTCATTGAAGGGCTGCTTGCCGTCGACTCCGGCGGCGGTGGGCGAGTCGGGCACAGGAGGCTGGCCCTCGGGGTTGGCGGCGAGCGCCGGATTGGGATGGCCCGTGGTAGTCACGTCGTTGGCGCGGTTAAAGTGCGGATGCAGCTTGTTATAGCGTCCCGTCTCGCATCCGGTGATGAGCGTTGCTGCGACCACTGCGGCGAGCGCCAATCCTGAAATTCTGCTGAAAGCCTGCACCCGTTCTTCCTCCCAAACCTTCGTTGGAAATCGTTGCAAGCCACTTTATCAGATGGAAGGGTGCGGCGAACAGGCCTTATGCCACCGGAGTCTCGCCCTGCTCTTGTTTTCTGGGCCTCAGCGAGTCAATCAGCAGCAGGATTCCCCCGATCACGATGGACGAATCCGCCACGTTAAAGTCGGGCCAGTGGTAATGGACGATGTGGACCTGAAGAAAATCGACCACCGTCCCGTAGGCAATGCGGTCCCAGGCATTGCCAATGGCCCCGCCCAGAATTAGCGCCAGCGACACGGCGGCGAGCGAAAGACGGCGACCAATTCGCAGAAGAATTACCAGCACAACAATGGCCGCCACCAGCGAGAAAATGGTCAGCATCCAGCGGGTGCGGTCGGGGTCGGGTGAGTCGCTGAACATGCTGAACGCCGCGCCGGGGTTCTGGACGTGGCTGATGGCGAAGAAATGCTGGACCACCACGATCACGCTGCCTTCGGCAATATGCTCGCTCACCCAGTGCTTGGTGTAGCGGTCGGCGGCGATTACGAGCGCGGAGAGCGCGAGCAGCCAGCCTCGCCAGTCACGGAGACGGCTCATGCGTGCGATTCCTGCAAAGATTTGTATCCCATCTGGTTGAGGGCCTCAGCGCAGCGTCCGCAGACGTTGTACCAGGGGCCGTATTGGGCGGTGTCGGTGCGGTAATTCCAGCAGCGGTTGCACTTTTGGCCGTCGGCGGGCAGCGTGGAAGCAGAGAGTTCGTCTCCCTCGGCCAACTCGACCTGCGAAACATTCAAAAGTTCCTTGAGCGAATCCGCATACCGGCGCAATATCGCGAGATTTTCTCCGCCCGCGCTCAGAATTATTTTGGCCTCAAGCGCTTTTCCGATGCGCCCGGCCTTGCGCTCGATCTCCAGCTTCTTCAGCGCTTCGTCGCGGATCTCCAGCAGCGCCTTCCAATCCGAAAGCAGCCCCTCGTCTTTTGCGGTGATTTCCTCCGGCTCCGGAAACTCCGCCAGATGCACGCTCGCTTCCCTGCCTTCAACCTGCGGCAAGTAGCTCCAGACCTCGTCGGCGGTGAAGGCGAGAATCGGCGCAACCAGCCGAACCAGCGCCTCGGTGATCTTCCAGATGACGGTCTGTGCCGACCGGCGTTCAACACTCGTGGGTGCGAAGGTGTACATGCGGTCCTTAAGCACGTCGAGATAGAGCGCGCTCAGGTCCACGATGGTGAACTCGTTCACGGCATGGTAGACGCGGTGGAACTCAAACCGCTCGTACCAGTTGCGGACCTTCTCCGTCAGCTCGCGCGTGCGGGCCAGCATGTAGCGGTCCAGCGGCAGAAGATCGCCGTCTGCAACCGCATGCTGCACAGGATCGAATCCGTGCAGGTTGCCCAGCAGAAATTTGAAGGTGTTGCGCAGCTTGCGGTAGTTTTCCGCCGCGCGCTGCATCAGGTTGTCGCTGGCGGCCACGTCTTCCCGGAAGTCCACGCTGGCGGCCCACAGCCGCACGATTTCCGCTCCCAGCTTGTCCGCGACGGCCACGGGATCGACTCCGTTGCCCAGCGATTTGGAAAACGCCCTACCCTGCTCGTCCAGCGTCCAGCCGACGGTGGTCACGCTCCTGTACGGCGCCGCGCCTTTGATCGCCACCGAACACAGCAGCGACGAGTGGAACCAGCCTCGGTGCTGGTCGGCCCCTTCAATATAAAGGTCGGCGGGCCAGCGCAACTCAGGATCAGGCTCAAGAACCGCGTGCCAGCTAATCCCCGAATCGAACCACACATCTAGGATGTCCATTTCCTTACGAAACGCGGGCAGCGAATTCGCACCCTGCTTGTTGCCGCAGTTCTTGCAGGCCGTGCCGGCGGGCAGCAGTTCTTCGACCGAATGTTTGTGCCAGGCCTCCGCGCCTTCTTCGTAAAACAGCCCCACGATGCGCTTGTTCACCGCCGGATCATTCAGCGGCGTGTGGCACTTGTTGCAGAGGAAGACGGCGATGGGCACTCCCCATATCCGCTGGCGCGAGATGCACCAGTCGGGCCGCGTGGCAATCATGTTGGAGATGCGCTCCTCGCCCCACGCCGGGTCCCACTTCACGCGCTTAATTTCGTTAAGCGCGCGCTGGCGGAAGGTGGTTGCGGAGCCGTCGGCGTTTTTGAGCGGGGTATCGATGCCGATAAACCACTGCTCCGTCGCCCGGAAAATCACGGGATTGTGGCAGCGCCAGCAGTGCGGATAAGAGTGGTAAATATCGGCCCGGCCCATCAGATTCCCGCGCAACTGCAGCAACTCAATAATGGACGGGTTGGCCTCCCACACCGTCTTGCCTTCGTACTCTGGCAGACCGTTGCGCAGGCGGCCTTCATTGTCCACGTTGCAGGTCTGGTCCAGCCCGTAGCGGGCGCCGGTGTAGAAGTCGTCGGCCCCGTGCGAGGGCGCGGTGTGGACGGCTCCGGTCCCGGTATCGGAGGTTACGTACTCAGCCAGAACGCCCAAAATGTCGCGATCCAGAAATGGATGCCGGAAGTTCGCCCCCTCCAGCTTCGCTCCCTTCACCCGCGCGATTTGCTTCGCACCTTGCAGGTTGCAGGCGTCGCGAACCGCCTCAGCAAGCGACTCGGCGACAATGTAAACATCCCCGTCCTGTTCCAGCGCCGCGTAGTCGAACTCAGGATGAAACGCCACGGCCATCGATGCGGGAAGCGTCCACGGAGTGGTGGTCCAGATGATCGTCCAGACCTTCTTCCCGGCAAGCGCCGGGTCAATCGCCGCAGCGTCGCTGGCGAGCGGATAGCGCACATACACGCTGGGGCTGGTGTGCATCTCGTACTCCACCTCGGCCTCGGCGAGCGCGGTGCGGTCGTGCAGGCACCAGTAGACGGGCTTCAGGCCCTTATAGACAAATCCCTTCTCAAAGAAATCGTAGAAGGCTTCCAGCGTCGCGGCCTCATACTGCTTCGACATTGTGAGGTACGGATCGTCCCACTGCCCGAAAACCCCCAGCCGCACAAGCTGCGAGCGCTGCAAATCCACGAACTTCTGCGCGTACTCGCGGCACGCGCGCAGGACGGAAAGCGCCGGCATCTGGAGCTTCTTCCGCCCCAGCTTTTCGTCTACCTTGATCTCAATCGGCAGCCCGTGGCAGTCCCACCCGGGGACCAGCGGCGCGTCATACCCAAACATTGTCTTGGACTTGATGATGAAGTCCTTAATTGACTTTTGCAGCGCGTGGCCCAGGTGGATCGGCCCATTCGCGTAGGGAGGTCCGTAGTGCAGGATGTACTTTTCCGCCCCTTTCCGCGCTCGCCGAATCTGACCGTAGAGGTCCGCTTCCTTCCACTGTTTCAGGCGCGCCGGCTCGTTCCGCGGCAAATCGGCCTTCATGGGAAATTTAGTTTCGGGCAGCGTAAGGGTCGCCTTGAGTTCGGGCGGTGCGGACATCGGTTCTCCTGTAAATGGGTGCAAAAGATTATTGTAATTGGCTGGCGCGCCTATCGTTCTTCATTCAGGAAATCCGCTGGCCGCAGAATCCGCACCTCATCCCACGGATCAAGCACCAGCAAATCCTCATCGCTGCTGACGATCGCGTCCGCCTCACACTCGAATGCCAGAGCCAAAAACTTATTGTCTCCAGAATCCCGGCAAGGAGGATTGGCCGCGAGACAGTCCAGATCGCGCACGACGAACAGCCGGACATTGTTCTCCATCATCCGCATAAATTGCCGACCCGTACTCTCCGGCAGGTAGCGTCGAAACTTGTCTCTTGTCAGGACTTTTTTCAACTCGTCCAGAGTCTCTTTACTGGCGCACACGTCGCAAAGACGCAGTGCCCGGTGCAGTGCCTGATATGGGATGGAATCCGGCCGCAACGCCGCCGAAATGAGGGTGCTGGTGTCAAAAACTACCCTGCGAATCATCTGGTCTTATGGACCATGCGGTTCACTTCCTCATCCGTCAGCGCGGCGGATGCGGCGGCCTGGGTTGGGGACTGGCTTTTCCTGGCCCGCGTGGACCACGCCTCCAATTCAGCCACGGCGCGGCTGCGCCGTCTACGGGAATCCAGAAGCTCTTCCATATCGCGCGGAGAGACAATAAACGCCGCCGGACGGCCATGCCGCGTCACCGTGACGGTTTCTCTCTGCGCCGTGTCAATCAACTGTCCGAAGCGGTTCTGTGCTTCCACCGATGTCACAGTGATCATTTTCTTTTCTCCCTACTTTGGCCATTATAGCTACTATCGCTATATCGTGATACGCCCAACTCAACAAACCGCTTTTTACCTCCTCCGGCCTCCCTGCGAAGCTTTTTTGCAATCCAATGTACGTGGCGTAACTTTGCCGCCGCTATTTCGTCTATTTCTAAAAAGGATTGCGCGCAGTGCCCCGAGCCGGGGGACAGAAATTCCGGGACGGGTAGAATCGAAAAAAGGGTGACGCAGAGAGGACAGACGGGGGGGCCGTCGTCCATAATGGAGGGAGCAACCCGGGGCCCTGGCTTCCGGCAGCGATTTAAATGGGCAACCAAGTTTTAACACCTCCCGAAGAGACCGCCCAGCGTCCATCGGAAAACGAGCCCGCCCTTCTCATTGAAGCCGACGGCTCCATGTGGACTTCGCTCCTCGCGAACCTGCGCGACGCTTTCTCGTCTCCCAAGCAGCCCCCGCTGGAACTCAGCTCGCAACCCATCGTCACGCGCGATCCCACCCAGGTGGAGCCGGTATGGAAGACCCTCGTCAATAGCATCCGTGACCTGTTCCGCCCCCAGAAACTGCCTCCCCTGGAGCTTACCTCCAAGCCCATTCCCGTCCCCGACCGCATGGCCGTCAAGCGCGGGCCGCTTTCGAGCGCGCTGGCCGTTGTGCTTCACCTGGCCATTCTGGGAATCATCATTCTCCTCGGCCTCGCCGAGTGGCACACCCGCACCGTCAAAAAACAGACCATGACGGCCGTGGACGTGAAGCCCTTCATCCCCCTGACCATGAAGGAGCAGCCCATGGGCGGCGGCGGCGGCGGCGGCACGCATAACCCCGTCGAGGCTTCCAAAGGAAAGTTGCCCAAGATCACCAAAGCGCCGGTCGCTCCTCCTCAGATTCTCAAGATTGACCACCCCAAGCTGCCTGAGCCGCCATCCATCATGATGCCGAACCAGGTGAAGCTGCCCAACGTGAACATGCCGAACATCGGCGTGCCCAACTCGCCGCAGGTGGCTCTGGCCTCGCAGGGCGGCGGCTCCGGTTCCGGATTCGGCTCCGGCAGCGGCGGCGGCATTGGCGAAGGCAACGGCAACGGCCTCGGACCGGGCAGCGGCGGCGGCTATGGCGGCGGAGTCATGCGCCCCGGTGGCGGAGTTTCGGCCCCGGTGGTCATCTATTCAGTCGATCCTGAATTTTCAGACGAGGCCCGCCGCGCCAAGTATCAGGGCGTCTGCCTGGTGTCCCTCATCGTGGATGTCCACGGAAATCCGCAGCATATTCAGATAGTCCGCGCCCTTGGCATGGGTCTGGACGAAAAGGCCGTGGAAGCCGTCAAGCAGTACAAGTTCAAGCCCGCCTATTACCATGGCAAGCCCGTCCCGGTCCTTATCAATATAGAAGTGAACTTCCGAATCTACTGAGTTGCAATCGTCAGTTATCAGTTGCCAGTCTACGAGTCAATAGCTGAGAACTGGCAACTGTGTTCTTTCCTACTGCAGCAGCGTCCCATCTTCCAACTCGGCCTTGGCCTCTTCGGGAGGAATCACCACCGCCGCCGCCACCTTATCTTCTCCATCAAGGTTCAGCAGCTTCACGCCTTGCGTGGAGCGTCCCGCCGCGCGCACCGTCGTCGTGTCGATGCGGATAATCTTCCCATGCTGGCTGATCAGCATCAACTCCGACGACTCATCCACAAGCTGGATCGACGACACCTTGCCGTTGCGCGCTGTCGTCTTCACGTTGATGACGCCCTTGCCGCCGCGTGTTTGCAGC
>DASTXK010000137.1:0-7139 GCA_035765555.1 Acidobacteriaceae bacterium | reverse complement strand
AAGCACTGGGACTTTGCCGCGCCGTCTGAAAAAGAACTGCCCAAGGTGCTGAAGTTTTTTCTGGTGGGAGTCACGCCGGGGCCCAAAACCACCCTGACGCATTCGCTTTCCACCGTCGTCATCACGCCCGACGGGAAGATTTACAAGTGGTATCCCACGAACGACTGGAAACCGGAGCAGCTCGTCTCCGACGTAAAACAATTGCTCAAGGACAAGACCAATTCATGATCGTGATTCTGATGGGCGTAACGGCTTCCGGCAAATCGACCATCGCTACCGAACTGGTTCGCCTCACCAAGTGGAGCTTCGCCGAAGCCGACGACTACCACAGCGCGGCCAACAAGGCGAAGATGCACGCCGGACTTCCGCTCAATGACGCCGACCGCGCTCCCTGGCTCGCCAGCCTTCACGGTGTCATCGTGGACTGGGTAAACAAAGGCCAGAACGGCATCATGACCTGCTCGGCGCTCAAGCAGGCGTACCGCGACGTGCTGACCAGCGGGCTTCCTGAAGGCGCCTGCCGCTTCGTTCTGCTGGAAGCGCCTTTTGGCGTACTCGAAGAACGCATTCGCCACCGCCCTGGACATTTTATGAATCCCGACCTGCTGCAAAGCCAGATCGATACACTGGAGCAGCCGAAGGACGCGATCCACGTCAAGGCCATCGGCCCGCCGGCTGAAGTCGCGCAAAACATTCTGGACCAACTCGCGCCCGAGCTTAAAACCCCGAACGCACCTTTACGGAGATAGCCCTTATGGCCAAAACAGCCATCGCTCTTGGAGTTCTGCTCATCCTGCTTGGGTTCCTCGGCTATGTTTCCGCCGGGACCCACGACCTCTCGCCGCTTGTGCCCGCCATGTTCGGGTTCCTAATCTCCCTCTTTGGCTGGTTCGGCCTTACGGACAACGCGAAGAAACGCATGATGTTCATGCACGTGGCCGTGACGATTGGGCTGATCGGTTTCCTCATCACCGTCTGGAGCATCGTGGAATATGTCCAGATGCTGCGCGGGCACCAGTTCCCCCACCCGGTTGTGGTGCAGGAGTGGGCCGCCACCGCCGCCATCCTGCTGTTTTTCGTGCTGCTTTCCGTGCGCTCGTTTGTGGCCGCGCGCCGGTCGAGGGTGTAAACCAAGTAGCTCTGGTTTTGCTCTAGTATTAACAAATGCCGAGCATGCGCGGCTCCAATCTCGGACCCATGACCGCCAGGGCGGAGCGGTCCCACGCGCGCCGTGGAACCACCGCGCGCGGCGCGCCGGAACCGCCCCGCAAAAAGCCCCCTATCCGTAAAGTTCTGCCCATGGTCTGGAAGCTGATGCGCCCACGCCGCTGGCTCATGCTGCTGGGTCTGGTCCTGGTCGGAGTCAACCGCTTCGCCGGACTGGTGCTGCCGTTCTCCACCAGGTACTTCATTGACAATGTGCTTCGGCAGCATCAGGCAAACTGGCTGCTTCCGCTGGTTGCGGTAGTTGTCGGAGCGGCCATTCTTCAGGCCATCACGTCCTTCTCTCTCACGCAACTCATGTCGAAGGCGGCTCAGCGCATGATCGCCGAGCTTCGCGTTGAGGTGCAACAGCACGTCGGCCTGCTCTCCGTCGGTTTTTACGACAGCAACCAGTCCGGCGTGCTCATCTCGCGCATCATGAACGATGTCGAGGGGGTCCGCAACCTCATCGGCACCGGGCTGGTCGAGTTCGTGGGCGGAGTGCTGGCCGCGGCCATGGTCTCCGGCTACCTGTTGTACGAAAGCGCGAGCATGACGCTTGTCGTGATGGGCATCCTCCTCGTGTTTGTTGTTGTCCTGCGGCGCGCCTTCCGCTACATCCGTCCCATCTTCCGCGAGCGGGGCCGCATTACCGCCGAGGTCACGGGACGCCTGAACGAATCGCTGGGCGGCGTGCGCGTGGTCAAGGGCTATCGCGCCGAGCAGCGCGAGGCCGGCGTCTTCGCCGCCGGAGTAGATCGTCTCCTCAACAACATCATGAGCACCATCACGGCCACCAGCACCATGGCGCTCTCCGCGACCGCGCTGATGGGTGTGATTGGGGCGTTCATTATGTTCATGGGCGGCCATCAGGTGCTTTCGGGAAAGATGACGGTGGGCGGCTACGTGCAATACTCCGCTCTGCTCATTTCCATGATCTCGCCCATCTTCCAGATCGTGAGCATCGGGACGCAGCTCACCGAGGCCGCCGCCGGTCTCGACCGCACCATGGAGCTTCTCGCCGAGCGCGACGAGTTTCACGTCGCCACGCGCACCGAGCCGCTCGGGCCCATTCGCGGCGACGTGGCCTTTGAGAATGTGACGTTTTCCTACGAGCCGGACAAACCCGTTCTGCACGGTATTTCCTTCGAGGCGAAGCCGGGAATGGTCACGGCGCTGGTCGGCTCCTCAGGATCCGGAAAGTCGACCATCATCAGCCTCATCTGCGCCTTTCACACGCCAGACTCAGGCCGCGTGCTGGTCGATGGCATGGATTTGTCCAAAGTCCGCCTTGGCGATTACCGCTCGCAGCTTGGCGTCGTCCTGCAGGAATCGTTTCTTTTCGACGGAACGATTCGCGAGAACGTGATGTTCTCCCGGCCCGACGCTTCCGAAGAACAGTTCCTCTACGCCTGCCGCGTAGCCTGCGTAGACGAATTCGCCAACCAGTTTCCCGATGGGTTTGAGACGGTGGTCGGCGAGCGCGGCATCAAGCTCTCCGGAGGTCAGCGTCAGCGCCTCTCCATCGCCCGCGCCATCCTTGCCGATCCCCGCCTGCTGATTCTCGACGAGGCCACTTCATCGCTCGATTCTGAATCGGAAGCCATGATTCAGGAAGGGCTGAAATTCCTGATGCAGGGACGGACGACGTTCGTCATCGCGCACCGCCTCTCCACCATCCGCCGCGCCGACCAGATTCTGGTGGTCGAAGGCGGGCTCATTGTCGAGCGCGGCAATCACGAGTCGCTCTACGCGCTCGGCGGGCGTTACTACAGCCTCTACACGCGCCAGCACGGCATCGAGTCGAACCTTTTCCTCGCCCCCGGCGAGGGCGACGTAGTGGAAGAAGTCCAGTAGCGACACTATCTCTTTGCTCGCGCCCTCGGCCAATTCCAATGCACCATAATCATTGTTTTCTACCATCTGGACATATATGTACCAACATGAGATTTGGTGCATAATAAAGAGCATGAGGACGCGGACGAATCTTCACATCGACAATGACGTCCTGGAGTTTGCATCCGCGTACGCTGACTCCAAGGGAATTACATTGGGCGTAGCTATCAGCGAGCTTGTACGGCGCGCCGAACAGATGCGCGAACCATCCATCACCACGTCGCCGAAGCTCAAGAGGGACAAGCATGGCTTTCTTGTGGTGAAGGCGCGCGGCCCTGTGATTACCTCGGAAATGGTGAAGGAAGAGTCCGAGGATGACCTTGGCTGACCCCCTTCATCTGATCGACGTAAATATCCTGATCGCTCGTATTTTTGAAGGACATGAGCATCATCGCGCGGCTGTCAACTGGTTCAATACTCCGGGCCTGCAATGGGCGCTTTGTCCGTGGTCGGAAGCCGGGTTTATCCGCTATGCGACACGGCCAGGCAGGCTCAGCATGGCCGAAGCCACGGCCATACTGGAGGAACTGGCGCAACATCCCGGCTATCATTACCGCCCAATTGCGCATGACTGGCGCACTCTGACAAAGCCCTTCTATCAGCGACTGCATGGCCACAAACAGGTGACGGATGCCTGCCTACTCGGATTGGCGATTCGTCATGGGCTGATACTCGCGACCTTCGACAAGCGCATTCTGCATCTTGCAGGAGAATACGGCCGGCACGTTCAAACCTTGGGGACGTAGCTTCTGCCGGTTATCTATTTGGTCGCACCTTGCAGCGTCGCCGCCGCGCGCGTCAACGCCGCCGTCACCACGCCGAGTTGCTGCTGTGCCGTAGTCGCGTCCTTCGCGTCAATTGCCTCGTTTACTCCAGGAATCACCACCGCCGCGTAGCCCGTATATTTTCCCGGCGCATAGATGGTGTGCTTGTACCATGAACGGCCGGGCAAACCCTGCTTCGACAGCAGGTCTTCTTCCGTCTGGCGCAGCGCCGTGTTCAACGCCGCTTCATGGGCCTCCGGATGCTCCTGCAGCTTCTTCACCGCCTCCGCCGACGCCAGAAATTGCTTCGCCGCCGCGTTCGCTGCATCAAAATCCAGTTTCATTCCTTTGCCGGACGCCTTTTTCTGCGCGTCGAAAAGATACTGCCCGATCTCGCGCGCGTAGGTCACGTAGTCGTAGGGCAGAACGTCGGCGTCGGCCATGTCCAGCGCCTCCAGACCAAAGATCCGCGCCATCTGCTGTTCGTACTTGAAGCTCGGATCGGCATTCTGGGTGAACCACTGATAGTTATCGAAGACCGAGTGATACACGCCGTAAGGCCCGCCGGAACTGATGTCTGTGGATGGCACTCCGAAGTGTTGCAAAAATGGCGAGTAGTCTGACCCGCTGCCAAGGTCGCCGATTCGCGCGCCCGTCTCGTGTTCGCTCCCTTCGCGGTCCTGGTTAAAGCCCAGGTTCGGATGCGATTTCGCCGCGTCCTCCGCCTGCTTCTTCATCCATTGCTCATAGACCGTGCCGCCCGCGGGACTCGGCGCCTGCTTCGTAACGTCGCGCACAAACTGCTTCAGCGAAGGCACGGCTTCGGCGTCAAAATCCGGCCCGGAAACGCCTACATCCATGTTGAAGTAGGCCACCGCGTGCGCCAACTCCTCCGCATGATCTTCCGACCATTCCGTCGAGCCAATCAGCCCTTCCTCCTCCGCATCCCAGCTTGCGAATACGATGGTCCGCTTCGGCTTCCAGCCCTGCTTCAGCAGCGAGCCGATGCCGCGCGCCGCTTCCAGCATGGCCGCCGTGCCGCTGTTCGGGTCCACCGCTCCATACACCCAGGCGTCGCGATGGTTCCCCGCGATCACCCATTCATCCGAATACTCTGTCCCGGGAATCTTCCCGATCACGTCCCAGATGGTCCGGAATTTATAGTCCTGCTTCAGCGCCATGTGTACCTTGACCTGGTCCGCACCGCCCACGTGGTAGGTGAATGGCAGCGCGCCCTGCCACCCGTGCGGAACAACCGGGCCTTGTAGCGCCTTCAGAATCGGCTCCGCATCATGCCACGAGAGCGGCTGTGAAGGAATCCTCGGCAGGGTCACAACGTCAGCCGGTGGAATCCGCTTCGACTCCGGCAGGTTCGGAGTCGAGGCGACTCCCGGCGTGGTCGCGTCCCCGGGATACAGAAACATATACTGCACTGAACCCATCTGCACGCCGGTCGGAGGCCGGTACGGCCCCTTCGGATAGGTGTCTCCGCGAAAATACCCATCGTCCGCCGGATCGGAATAGATGAGCACGCCCGCCGCGCCGTGCTGCTGCGCAATGTAGACCTTGACGCCGCGAAAATTAGCTCCATAGCGCACCAGCACAATCTTTCCCTTCACGCTGATGCCCAGCTTGTCGAGCGCGGCAAAGTCCTGCGGACGACCATAATTCGCGTACACCACGCCGGCCGTCACATCGCCCGATGGCGACGATCCGTTGAACGGCGTCACCACATGCGGATTGTTTTGGAAGCGGTCTCCGGCGACGTGCTCGCGCGTGGGCCCATTCATCAACACTTTGCCGCTCGCGTCCTTTGCCGACACATGGATCGACACCGGAAGGTTCATCCAGGCCACATAGGGAACAATCTCCGTCTCCAACCCCGCCGCCTTGAACTTTGCCGCAACGAACTGCGCCGTCGCATAGTCTTCGCTCGAACCGGCAATGTGCGGAGCCGCCGTCAGCGTTTTCAGGTCGTCACCGGCAAGCTGCGCGCTGGGCACGGCCATAAAATCGGCGTTGATTTTGGCCTGCGCGGAAAAATCTTTATAACCAAAAAATTGCTTTGGCGCGCTCTGCGCCAGAGCGACAGCGGGCACAAGGACAAACAGCGGCAGGCATTTCCGAAAAAGCGGCATCAGAAATCTCCAGATGAACAGGAAACATCCAGCTTACAACCATTGGCTTTCCTCGCGCCCGCGCCAAACGTACAATAATGAAAGCAGACTTCCGGCAGCAAGCCCAGGAGCAGAAATGACGATTGATGAGAAACTAATGCGACTGACAGAACGCCATGAAGCTCTGACAGGTCACGTGGAAATACTCACTCAGGATGTAACACAGCTCACCAACGACGTTAGGACGATGCGAGGCGCCATGAACGACCTGATGGCTGGCTTCACTACTCTGGTCGAGTTGGTGAGAAGCCATGACACCGCATCGAACGGCTGGAGGGCCGCTAGTTTTTCGGGCCTCTCCTATCCACAATTCCAATTGAAATCGGATTCTAAGAGCGAGGTTTAATTTTATGTATCCAGAAGTCATGGTCATGCCAATGCGCGAGGAGTTGACCCTCGCCGGTATCAAGGAAACCCGCACCGCCGAGGAAGTGGACGCCGCGCTTGCCCAGCCCGGAACCACGATGGTCGTCGTGAACTCCGTATGCGGATGCGCCGCCGGAAGAATGCGCCCCGCCGTTCGCGTCGCCTTGCAAAACTCCGTCGTTCCCGACCAGTCCATCACGGTCTTCGCCGGGCAGGACGACGAAGCCACCGCTCGCGCCCGCGGCTATTTTGAAGGCCAGCCGCCCACCTCGCCCGCCATCGCAATTCTGCGCGACGGCAAGCTGATCTATCTGATGCAGCGCCCCATCATTGAATCGAATCCGCCGCAGGCCATCGCCCAGGAACTGGCCCGCGCCTTCAACGAATACTGCTCGAAGACCACGGCCTGAACTTGCCCGATCAATAACCTGGGGTGCCCCATCCTTGACGAGTGTGTACCGGGGCCCCCGCGGACAGGTCTTCGTCCGTGGGGTGGATAGCGCGCGGCAAGGGTGGGAGCGAGAGTGCCAGTCCCTAGCTCTTGCGCCGGGCTACACCTTCGTAGACACGGACGTATTCCTTCGCCGGGCCATCCCAGGAGTAGTCCTTGGCCATGCCGTTGCGCATGATCCGGGTCCAGCTTTCCTTGTCGTTCCGGAAGATTTCCAGGGCACGCTGTAGCGCGTCGTAGAAATCTTCCGCCGTCTGGTCCTCGAATTTGAAGCCCGTGCCG
>DASTXK010000136.1:0-4248 GCA_035765555.1 Acidobacteriaceae bacterium | reverse complement strand
CGTCAGCCCGAGCCGTTCGGCGTCCGCCAGATACTGCTCCACGTCGCGCTGCGGATCAACAATAATCGCCGTCGCGCTCTCCTCATCCCCCAACAGATAGGAGGCGTGCGCCAGACATCCGAGATAGTACTGCTTCAGAATCATCTCTTAAATTCACGACTCTGGGTGCCCCATCCTTGACGCGGGTTTTGCGTCAAGGGTGGGAGGGCTTGGTTATATCTCTTCGCTCACCACCGGCAGACTCAGGTGCACCCTTACCTGGTCCTCGATCAAAATCAGCAACTCATCCAGCTTCATCTCCGTTGAATCAATCACGATCGCATCCGCGGCCGCCTTCAGCGGAGAGTCCGCCCGGTTCCTGTCCCGTTCATCGCGCTCGCGCAACTCCCGCGCCACCGCTGCCCTGACTGGCTTTCCCCCTGCGCCGTTTGACCGGCCCACCTGCTCAAACCGCCGCTGACTGCGAGCCTCCGGAGATGCGTCCAGAAAAAATTTCAGGTCCGCGTCCGGAAAAACCACCGTCCCAATGTCGCGCCCTTCCATCACCACGCGCCGCCCGCGCCCCAGCGACCGCTGCAACCCCACCATCCACTTCCGAATCGCCGGATGCACGCTCACCCGCGATGCTGCCTGCGTCACCGCCGCGTCGCGAATCCGCCCCGTGACCTCCACTCCGTCCAGCAGCACGCGATTTCCGCCCTCGGTCGCCTCCAGCGTGATGGAAGTCTCCGCCGCCAGTGCCGCGAGCGCCGCCGCGTCGTCCACATCTACGCCGCCCTCCAGCGCCTTCAGCGCAAACGCCCGGTACATCGCGCCCGTCTCCAGATTCAGAAACCCAAAGTGTTTCGCCAGATGCTTCGCTACCGTGCTTTTCCCCGCGCCCGCCGGGCCGTCAATGGCAATGATGCAGCCACGTTCCGTCATTCGCCGCCCCCGTCCCCTTCCTTCTTCCGCTTGCGAAACGGCGGCTTGAATCCGCCCGGTTTGCCCTTGCCTTGCGGCGGCCTGCCCGATTTTCCGGACGCTCCCGATTTTCCCGACGGACCTGCGAATTTCCCAAACGGCTTGCCTTGCTTTCCAAACCCGGGCTTCTTAAAGCCCGATCCACCTTCGCTCCTGAAGCCCGCCTTGCCGCCACTCTTATAAGGAGGCTTGCTACCACTCTTGAAACCCGGCTTGCCCGATTTCCCAAAACCACGCCCGCCGCTCTTCGAGAACCCTCCGCCCGCTGGCTTGCCCTTCCATCCGCCCGTGCGCCGTTCACCGCCGCGTTCTTCCTCGCGTCGTGGACGGAACGGCCGCCCGCCCTCGCCGGTGCGCGCCTCGCGGGGCCGATCTTCACCACCAAGCTTCCCCGCTCGCTCGCGAAAGAAGGGCCGCTTTTCGCCCGGCTTCTCTCTCTTGAACCCTCCGGAAAATCTCTTCTCGGCCGGCCTTCCCTCACCGCCGAATTTGCCCGAACGGCGCTCACCACCTCGCTCTTCCTCGCGCCGGGGACGAAACGGCCGCTCGCCCTTCCCGAACTGGCGCTCGCCCTCCCGCGCCGCACGCTCACCGCGATCCTGCCACGGCTTGGGGCCGCCCTTGCCGAACTTCTTCGGAGGAAACTTCCCGCCGCCTTCACCCCGCGGCTTCTCGCGATCAAATGGCCGCGCGCCGAAAGAACGCTGCGATTTTTCAAATGGCTTCTTCCCATATGCCCTGCGCTCGCCCTCTTCCGGCCTGCGCTCGGGCCGAAGTCGAGCCTCCCCCCGAGCCGCAAATCGATCCGCCCCTGGTCTCGCCGACTCGCGCCTCTCGCGCGGAGGCCCTGTTCTTTCGCGGTCTGTCCTCTCGCGACGCCCGCCACGATCAAAACCCGTGCGGCTTGGGCGCTCTCTGCCAGGCTGCGGACGCTCTCTGCGCTCAAATGGCTTCCGCCCAGCGCCGCCTTCAGCCGCCGCACGTTCCCTGCGCTCAAAGGATGGCCGCCTTTCGCCTCTGTCCTTTGGCTTCGCCTCGGCCTCCTCTTCCTCAAATTCCGGAAGCGCCCCCGCCACGTGCAGCAGCGGCTGTGCGCCGACGGAAATCAGACCAAGCTGCCGCGTCGCCGATAGCCCATTCACCACTTCCCGCACTCGCGACCGCGCCGTCAGCGGCGAAAGAAAAGTCTCGATCTCCTCGCTTGACGCCGCCACCGCGCCATCCAGATACAGCGACACCAACGCCGACAGCGCCGTCGTCTGCGCCACCTTCTGCGATGCCGTCATCTCCGCCGCAAACCGCGCCTGCGTCAGCTCCCACCGCGTCACGTCGCCGTCGAGAACCGGAACCGCCCGCAGTCCATGCCACAACTCCGCCAGCGCGCGCAGCACCGCCGCTTCCGTCAGCTCGCGCCCCAGCGCCGCCTGAATCTCCCCCGTTGTCCGCGCCTCGCCATCGTTCAGCAGCGTCCACACGTCCGTCATCAGCGGAGAAGCCTTCATCCCCGGCCCGCTTTTCCAGTTCCGGCCGCCAATCAGGCTAAAGACATACGGCAGCGTCGCCCGCGAGGCCAGAAAATCCGGCTGATCCGACCCGGAATTCCCAAACAGATTCAGCGGAATTACCGCCGCATCCGCCGCCAGGCGCCGCATCAGCCCGGTGGCATTCTCCACCGCCTCGCGCCCCGGAACCTCGCTCGGAGCGCCCATCGCGGCTTCTACAAACGACGGCGCGGCAGCAAGAAAATTCCCCCGCCGCGGCAAAAACAAACAAAGACCAATGTCTTCAATCCACGCCTTCGCGTCCTCAGCCGTAAGCGCCGGATTCGACTTCTGACGCCACCGCTCGGCGCGCGCATTCTGGAGCTGTTCCGTTGTCAAAGAAACTCATTTCTGCCCACATCGGGCGCGGGCCAACCCGCCTGTTTTGAGTATAAGGCTGCGAAGGGAGATACCGGTTACGACAGAAAGCTTCTTAGCTTCTTCGTCAATGAGTTGGTATCTTTGATCTGGCACTCCCAAACGACCAGCACCCTCCAGCCGATTTCAGTGAGAGCAGCCATTGTCCTGCTGTCGCGGTCGCGATTCTTCTGCCTCTTCTCTTGCCAGAAATTGCTGTTCGTCGCCGGGACTACTCTGCCCCAGCGACAATCGTGCATATGCCAGAAGCAGCCATGCACGAAAATCACTTTGCGCCGTGAAGGGAATACCAGATCAGGTTTGCCGGGCAGGTCGCGCCGATGTAGACGATAGCGATAGCCAAGCTTGTGGAGCAGAGAACGAACAGCTTTCTCAGGCTTTGTGTTTTTGCCCCGAATGCTCGCCATGTTGCGGCTGCGCCGTTCCGGCGTGTGTACATCGGTCATACATTAAGCTGATGCTTCACGGTCTGTATAAAGCCTTCCACGGTAAGTAGCTTAATAGAGTGCCCTTGGGGAAAACTTTTATGCAAAACTTCAGGAACGACCAGCGAAACTCCGGCAGTGTGCATTTCCGCAAGCTGGTTGCCAGTGATCCCCTGTTGCAATGTGATGATGTGCTTTGCCTTGTGCTTAGGGGCTTCGTTTAGAACCTGTCGCCAGCGGTCTTTGCAGGTGGTCTTTAAGCCGACAACAAATAACTTATCTCTTGGGAACGCCATATCAAAGTAGGCCTTTTCATTAGGAATGATAATGTCGGGCTTGCCATCCGCGCCGAGCGAAGCGCGCAGTCCTCATATCGTCTCTACGGGTCTTGTCGCTAGATTCAGGATTGCCTCGGCTGCAAAACATTCTTCAGCGGAAGTCGTCCCATCTTCCACGAATTTTGCGTGTGCGCCAGAACGATCAAAATATATCCGCGCTGTTAAGTAATCTCTATAGCGTTCCGAATTACGGATGATCTCAACTCCATCAAAATCGCAAAGCACCTCGCTATCCCTGCACTCATGCCCCAACCAAGCGATGAATCGGGCTGCGAGAATTCCCGCGTCATCGAGGCAGTTATTCCTTAAACTGCGTACATGCTCAAAGAATGCTGCTATCGTCCAAGCCGCCGCATCCGGCTCTTGACCGCCATAATAGGCCAACACGGAAACCAGAGGCTGTGTTCTGCTTGGAATCGTAAAATTCAACAATCAATCGTTCCGACATTCCAGTTACTCGTTCCGAAAGATCATACTCTTGTGATACGCGAGAAAATCCGCGTTCGGTCGAAAGGTGTGCGGCAGCTTGATCCTTATCCCTTCGTATCGGTTTAGAAGGTCATTCGCTGCATCATCTTTCGCTCTCTTCACGACAGGCGATAT
>DASTXK010000135.1:0-5651 GCA_035765555.1 Acidobacteriaceae bacterium | reverse complement strand
TTGCGAATGAGTACACAGTGACGGCGGCCAACTTGGCCAGCGGCACCGGGATAGTCACGGGCGCGACTTACAAGCCGACGATCCTGCCGGACAGAACGGCCTCGTTCTACATAAGCGGAGCGGCCATCAATGTGCTTGGGGGATCGATCAAGGCGCAGTGGTATCAGGGTTGCTTCCAGACCAACGCCGTGTTCGGCAGCCTGATTGAAGGCTTCTACTGCGAAGGGTTCCCGGTCAACGGGCAGCCGCACACGGATGCGGACATCGCCGCCAATGGCGAGCCTCCCTACACAACGACCACTGGGGCGATTGCGAGCAATGCGGTCCCGGTCGCCAGTACCATGTGGTTCTACAACTATGTGAATGATCCGGCGGACGTTTCTTCGTCTTCAGATGCGCGGTACGAGATATTGCCGCAGGATTTTGTGAAAGGCAGCACGGATGCTTCAGCATATGTTTCCGGAGTGGATAAAGGCCAGTACGAGGTGGTGACGGGCGAGTTCTCCGGGGATGGGCAATTCCACATCATGGGCCGCAACCAGAGCGGTTCCACCGCGCCTGCGGGTACGGCATGGCCCGCAGGGTCGGTGATCGCGGCAGTGCCCGGCTCGAATTACGGGACGCTGGAAGTTGCGAACAGCCATCTTAATAGTGTCGATCCTCCGAATGCGAATTGGGCCGTGGACTGCGATGACGCGAGTGATTTGATTTGCTCTGATGCCATCGTCGGCAGCATCCCGAACGGTTACACGACATTTTCGGCGGCAGGGCAAGGCGGCCTTGGGGCAAACGTGAGCGTGTCATTCCGCAACGATGAATGGTGGGGCGGAAGCAATACGAATGATGTTGGGCAGGGATGGGTGAAAGTGTCCATCTTAGGTAACGTGAACATAGATGGCGGCGCGGCAGGGCTAGGCGGCGAAACCAGCGAAGTGGCCAATGGACAGTACGGTAACAGCCACGTAATGGGTGTGCATGAAGCTGACGGAACCTATGCTTGGACTGGATACACGAACCCCGTGAACGGGCAATCCGCAAGTTCCGTGAATGGGCCGATGTATGAGTCCACGGTGGATAGTTGGAATGATGCGGTGATGGGTCAGAATCCGGGCTCTCAGTACGCGATGGGGCACCAGTTCGCGGGATCAAGCTGCTGGTACGATATTCCGCCGAATGGGCAGAGCCATTCGCTCAATCGCTGGTGCATAAAGGGTGGGCCGAGCAATACCGGAAGCAATGCCGGAGTGGAGTATGACACATGGAACGGATCGGCGTGGGTGAGCGGCTTTGGGATCTCGGGACAGAGCGCCGGCACAGCAAATGCCAAAGTCAGCGGCGCGTTAACGGCGGCGGAGATCAACGGAGAAGTGACGGTAGACGGATCGACCTACACGAACCTGAACGCCGCGTGGAATGCGGCGGTCGCGCTGGCGAACTCATCGGGCAAAAACCAGACCGTGCGGCTGGGGCCGGGGACGTTCAACATATCGGCGACTCTGACGGAGCCCTCGAATGGAGCGTGCGTGAGCCTGGTGGGGTCAGCGGGTACGACGGTGAACGCGGACAGCCCGGCGGCGACGACGCTGAATGTTCCGGCGAGCCTGGGAGGCGATGTTTTCTACCTGGGAAACGCGGCGCAGGCGCAGGGATGCACATTCCGGGACTTTGTGCTGCTGGCGAATGCGAACGCTACACACGGGTTCGAGATGCAGTGGTTTCGCGGGTTGGAGATTGCGAACGTCACGGTGAACGATACGACGGGAGACGGGATTGTGCTGGGCGAGGCATCGACCGCGGGTGGGCACCAGTCGAATTTCCTGATGCGGGACGTGACGGTGAGCTACAGCACGACAAATTTCACGCCCGCGAGCCGGCCGGCGTATGGCGTGCACATTGAGAAGACGGCGATTGACAGCCATCTGGATGATGTTGTGGTGCGGAATGCGCTGACGGCGGCAGTCTATAACGAAGGAACGGGGAACACGGGATACCTGGTGCATGGGTTTGGGTATCCCTATACCTGCACGACGGCCCCATGCGTGAACAATGCTTCGTCGGGGACGGCGTCGGATGCGTCGTATGCGACTTCCTACGTGATTGATGACGTGGGCGGCGGTGGGAGTGTGTGGACCGACACCTATGCGGACAGCCCGTCAGTGGCCGGCTTCTATATTGGTGCGAACGGGGTGGCGATCCACGGCGGCCATATTCAGTGGCCGGATCTGACAAGTTTCCCAGCGGCAAACCTGGCGTATGTAGCCGCTGGAGTTACAAATAATATGCTGATCGCGGATGTGAGCTGCCTAGGCATGAATGCGGGCGTGAACTGGATCACGTGTGCGGGACCTTCGGGGAATCCGCCGACGTTTTCTAGCGTGCATAACCTGACGGGCTGCGGGAACTATGTGCAGGACCTGAATCCAGCGGAGGTGACGGGCTTTTCAAGTGGCGGCGCGAACATCAATGATCCTTCGGGCGCGGTGCCAAGAGTGTGGTCGACGCCGATTGCGGCTGCGGCGAGCTATCCGGCGTACTCGGCGCAGATGTACACCGGATACCAAGGGGATGCATTTCAGGCGCATTTTTCGGGGCTTGCGCCGTTCTTTAACGTGACCTCGCAGGGGACGATCCGATCGAACGGCGGGATCGCATTGAGCACCATCATCAATACGGCCTCGGCGCTGACGCTGACGCCGGCGAACAAGAATGTGATTGCGAATGCGGCAAGCGGAGCGCAGACGATCACGCTGCCGAGCTGCTACACGCCATGGCCGGACCGGGCGTCTCCGACAGGGCTGGAGTTCACGGTGATCAAGTCTGACACGTCGTCTAACGCGGTGACGCTGCAGGCGGTGAGCAGTCAGCAGATCAACTATCAAGGGGTGTTGGAAACATCGCTTGCGATCAGCTCGCCGGGGAAGCGCACGCTGGTGTGCGGGCCGGACTACAACTGGTACGCCTATTGAGAAAGATTGAATGCGGAGAGAGTCTGGGGACAGGGATTGGCTTGAGCATTTGCTGAAAAAAGGGAAGCCGCTGCACGAGGCGGAAAACACGGAGGAGGCAAGAGAAAGGCTGCGGGAATTAGCGGAGGAGTTGCTAAAGATTCGGAACCGGAACGGGGAGCATGTGGCGCTGGTTCCGAATCGCGCGCAACTCGAGTTTGAGAGAAATCGAGAAAAAAAGAACATTGTTCTGAAGGCGCGGCAGATGGGCATCAGCACCTGGGTGTCGGCGAGATTTTTTCTGAAGACGATCACCAGAAAAGGTACGCTGACGGTGCAGGTGGCGCACACGCGGGAGGCGGCGGAATCGCTGTTTCGGATGGTGCACCGTTTTCTGGAGCAGATGCCGGAGGAATATCAAGATGTATTGCGGACGTCGAAGTCGAGCGCGCGGCAGATTATTTTTCCGAAGCTGGACAGCGAATACCGGGTGGTGAGCGCGGGCAATCTGGGCGCGGGGCGAGGGCTGACGATCAACAACCTGCACTGTTCGGAGGTGGCGCGATGGCCGGGCGATGCGGCGGAGACGCTGCAGGGGTTGCGGGCGGCGATGCCTCCGACGGGGGAACTGGTGCTGGAGTCGACGCCGATGGGCGCGGGAGGATGCTTTTGGAGGGAGTGGCAAGACGCGCGGGAAACGGGGATGGCTCAGCACTTTTTTCCCTGGTGGTATGAAGACACCTATGTAGGGCTGGCCGTTGACGAGGAGACGCTAACTGAGGATGAGCGCAGGTTAAAGCGGGCGCATGGGTTGACGCACGCTCAGATTGGGTACCGGCGGAATTTGATCGCGAATTTTCGCGGTCTGGCGAAGCAGGAATATGCGGAAGATCCGACCGAATGCTTTCTAGCGAGCGGCGAGTGCGCATTCGAGCGGGACGTGATAGCGCGCCGGTTGGCTGAGATTGGTAAGCCGGCTGAAGAGCGGAAGGGAGGGAAGTTGCAGATATGGCTGCGACCGGAGCCGGGGCGCACGTATCTGGTGGCGGTGGACCCGGCGGGAGGCGGTTCGGAAGGGGATTATTCGGTGGCCCAGGTGATCGATGTGGAGTCGGCAATGCAATGCGCGGAATTGCAGTGCAGGGCTGATCCCCATGATCTGGCAGTGGAAGTGGAGAAGCTGGCAAGGGAATACAACGGAGCAGAACTGGTGGTGGAGCGGAATAATCACGGCGCGGCGGTGCTGGCGCATTTGGCTTCGGCTAAGTATCCGCACATCTACGAGCAGGGCGAGCAGCAGGGCTGGCTGACGTCGACTCTTACGCGGCCCAGAATGATTGGCGGTCTGGATGCGGCATTGGTGGAGGCTCCGGAGAAATTTCGCAGTGAGCGACTGCTGCGGGAGTGCCGGACATTTGTGCGGCAGCGGAACGGAAAAATGGCAGCGCAGAGCGGCGAGCATGACGATTGCGTGATGGCAATGGCGATCGCGTTGCAGGTAAGGGCGGAGTTGGTGTCGAACCCAAAGAAGCGGGCCGTCGCCGCGTAGTATTTTAGGAACAGCAATCAGCGGCGAGGGACGTTTGGCGGTACTGGCGGTACAGCAAATCCGGAGAATGCGGGGCGGGGCGCAGGGGCATCTGATGCTGGGCGCGGACGGCCATGCGTATGTGGTGAAGTTCCAGAACAATCCGCAGCATTTGCGGGTGCTGGCGAATGAACTGATGGCAACAAAGCTGGCGGCGGCGGTGGGGCTTACGACTCCGGCGTGCGACGTGGTGGAGGTGACGGAGTGGCTGATCAAGAATACTGCGGAGCTTGACCTGGAACTTGGGTCCCGGCGGGAGCAGTGCCGGGCTGGGCACTGTTTCGGGTCGCGGCTGGTGGGGGGGCTGATGCCGGGGCATCTGCTGGATTATCTGCCGGAGGAGCAATTGCTGGAGGTCCGGAACCTGGGGGAGTTCGCAGGGATTCTGGCATTGGACAAATGGACCTGCAACACGAATGGGCGGCAGGCGGTCTTCTCGCGCAAGGGGCGGGTGAGGAAGTATACGGCGACGTTCATTGATTATGGATATTGTTTCAACGCGGGCGAGTGGGTGTTCAGGGATTCGCCGCTGCGGGGCGTGTTCGCCTTGAATTCGGTCTATCGCGGGGTGACGGGATGGGAAAGCTTTGAGCCCTGGCTGGGCCGGATTGAGTCGCTGGCCGATGAGACGGTTTGGTCGATCGCGGAGACGGTGCCTCCGGAGTGGTACGACGGAGACGCTGCAAGGCTGGAGGAGTTGGTGGAAAACTTGTTGAAGCGGCGGATGCGGGTTCGGGAGCTGATTGAGGCGTTTCAGGAAAGTTCGCGGGAACCGTTTCCGAATTGGGGAAAGAAAAAGGAAATGGTAAGAATGGAGCAGTTTGTCGAGGCGAAATGGGACGATGAACTGAAGAGTGGGAGAGTAATGTAAGTCAGGCACTTGTGGTGGGGAGGTTGCCGGGTGACTTTTCATGGCAGAGGACGCATAGCAAGGCGGTCTTTTCAAAGAGGACCGGGAAAGGAGGGTAGTGAGCGGACGACAGCCATGTGAGTTTTTCCTGGTGCGGTATGTTCCGGACCCGGTGAAAAACGAGTTTGTGAATATCGGGGTGCTGCTGCGCGAGGCGGGGCGGCCCGAGAGCGCGGTGGTGCGCTTCACAAAAGACTGGTCTCGGGTG
>DASTXK010000134.1:0-5011 GCA_035765555.1 Acidobacteriaceae bacterium | reverse complement strand
TTATGGACGCAAAGTGGATGATAATCATCCACGAAGTGGTTGATTATCATCCACCGCGAACAACCCGCTTCAGATATTCCGGGACCTCCGCGCAATTCGCATCCAGCCTCGGATCGGGAAGCGGCTCTCCTGCTTTTATCGCCAGCGGAAGCACGCCCGCCCACACGTCCAGCGCGTAGTCTTCTTCTTCATCCACCGGAGGCCCGGTGCGAATCTTCGCCGAAGCTTCCGCGATCGGCAGCGCCAGCACCGTCGTGGCCTTCAGTTCCTGCTGCGTCGGCTTGCGAACATGCTCCCACCTGCCGGGCACTATGTTTTCGGATATGACACGCAGCGCCTCGGTCTTCTCTGCCTCGCCTTCCACCGGAACCGCCCGACCCAGCATGACCACCGAGCGGTAGTTCATCGAGTGATTGAAGGCCGAGCGCGCCAAGACGATTCCGTCCAGCAGCGTTACGGTCACGCACACGTCTACGCCTCCGGCCAGCGTGCGCAACATGCGGCTCGCCGCCGAGCCGTGCAGGTAGAGCGTGTCTCCCGCGCGCCCATAGCCCGTGGGAATCACATACGGCTGGCCCTCCACCACGAATCCCACATGGCACAGAAAAGCCGCGTCGAGGATGCCGTAAATTGTCTCCAGCGAATAGTCGCCACGCTTGGGAAGCCGGTTGATGCGGGTGCGGGCGGTGGGTGCGTCAAACGCCATGATCGAGTCTCACAGAACACATGATTCTATGGCATGGAGGGCCTGCACGGAAAACAGCGGCATCCATGATGCGGGCACAAATCGCGTTCCAGCGGTGTCCTCATACGCAGGGGTGAGATGTTGTGAAAGACTTGGGAAGACAATGGGCGATTGTCTTAGGTATCTGGGTCTGCTTTGCGCAGATCACTGCGATGAGGGCGCAGCGCCCAAGGCGTCCGGCAGTCCACCCACTTCAAATCACTTTGAGCCAATCAGGCCACGCGAGGGAACATGGATTCCGGTTGGCGTTTCATAATGGCGGATCGAAGCCACTCGTCCTGAATTTGGGATTCAAGTATCCAAACGGAGGTGATTACCCGGAAGCGGTCCGCTTGTTTTTGACGGGTGAGGATGGGCGCACTCTGGTCCTCCAGAGAAGGGTGCCCGGAGTAATTGGAGGTAGGGCTGACGCGATGCTTTTTAAACTTCCCGTGGGAGCAACATCTGAAATAGCAATTAACCTCCGGGACTATTGGGCTCCCGAGCGACGCATCTATGTCTTGCATCTGCATCCGGGTACGTACAGATTGCAGGCAGAATACACGGGACCTGATGCGCTCGGACAACCAGTCGAACATGCAACCAGCCGGAGCGGCCTGAACCCCTACTGGACGGGGACGGTTCGATCAAACACCCTGAAGTTTTCTCTCCCTTGACGCAGTACGCCGAGTGCCCAAACGCAAAACGCGCAGCCCGAGGGCTGCGCGTTGCACAATCCAGATAAAAGTCCTACCGGCCGTAATGCGCGGCGTTCTTCGTCGCGTAGTCGGCCCACTTCTCCGGCAGGTCGTCCGCCGCGAAGATTGCCGAAACCGGGCACACCGGGACGCAGGCGCCGCAATCAATGCACTCCACCGGGTCGATGAACAGCTGCTCGCTGCCCTCGAAGTCGCCTTCGTCTTTCTTGGGATGAATGCAGTCCACCGGGCACGCGTCCACGCAAGCCGTGTCCTTAGTGCCGATGCAGGGTTCAGCGATTACATAAGCCATGGCAAATCCTCTTCTGGGGTTTGTTGAGATTTAGACAAGACAATTGTACCGCGAGAGCGGGCAACACAAGAATAGTTGAAAAAAACCGGCGGGCGGACCTGCTCAAAATGGAAAGTGGACTGGACAGACGCGGAATGGATAACGTTTACTCGTAACGACACCTTTTCAGGAGTTTTCATGCGCTTAGATCTCCGCAAAGCTCTTATGCCTGCCGCTATTCTCGGACTCGCACTCACTGCCGCCGCGCAGTCCAAACCGCCCGTCACGCTCGACATCCACGTCAACCAGACGAAGGCCCAGGCCAGCCCCATGCTCCACGGCCTCATGACCGAGGAGATCAACTACTCCTATGACGGCGGCCTTTACGGCGAGCTGGTCCGCAACCGCGAGTTCCATGCGAACGACTCCTGGCTGACCGCCATCGAGGGCTGGAAGTCGGTCAATCACGGCGGCGCGGAGTCCTCCTTTGTTCTTGACAAGACCACCGGCCCCAGCACGGCCATTTCTTACAGCGCCAAGGTCACTGTCGAAACCGCCAGCGCCGGGGCGCGTGCGGGCCTTGCCAATGAAGGCTATTGGGGCATTCCCGTGCGGCCCTCCACCACCTATAAGGGATCGTTCTACGCCAAGGCCAGCGGCGAAAGCGGCCCCATCCACGTTGCGCTGGTGAACGACAATACCGGCGTCGAGGCCGCGCATGCCGACGTTCCCGCGCTCACCGGCGACTGGAAGCAGTACCACTTCACGCTCACGACAAACGGCGCGGTGCAGCCGTCGCCGCTCTACCGGCTGGAAGTGACCGCCGCGCGCCCAGGGACGTTCTGGTTCAGCATGGTCTCGCTCTTTCCGCCGACCTACAACAATCGCCCGCACGGCAACCGCATCGACCTGATGGAAAAGATGGCCGCCCTGCATCCCACCTTCCTGCGCTTTCCCGGCGGAAATTATCTGGAAGGCAACACCATCAAGGAGCGCTTCCAGTGGAAGAACACCATTGGCCCCGACGTGGACCGTCCCACGCACATGGGCCCCTGGGGGTATCGCTCAACCGACGGCATGGGCCTGCTCGAGTTTCTGGAGTGGTGCGAGGACCTGCACATGCAGCCGCTTCTCGCCGTCTATGCCGGATACTCGCTGCACGGCGAGCACGTGGACCCCGGCCCGGACCTTGAGCCTTACGTGAACGATGCGCTGGACGAAATTCAGTACGTCACCGGAGACGCCTCCACCAAATGGGGTGCGGAGCGCGCCAAAAATGGCCACCCGAAGCCCTTCGACCTGAAGTATGTCGAGATCGGCAACGAGGACTGGTTCGACAAGTCGGGTAGCTACGACGGACGCTTCACGCAGTTCTATAAAGCCATCAAGGCGAAGTATCCCGACTTGCAACTCATCGCCACCGCCCCGATCAAGAGCGTAAAGCCCGACGTGCTCGACGAGCACTTCTACAAGTCGGCGGACGAGTTCTACAGCGATGTCCACCACTACGACAAGACCGACCGCAACGGGCCAAAAATCTTCGTAGGCGAGTGGGCCACGATGGAAGGAAATCCCACGCCCGACTTCGGAGCGGCGCTCGGCGATGCCGCATGGATGACGGGAATGGAGCGCAACAGCGACATCGTGATCATGTCCAGCTACGCTCCGATGTTCGTCAACATCAACCCCGGAGGCATGCAGTGGCATCCCGACCTCATCGGCTACAACACAATGGAGAGCTACGGCTCACCCAGCTACTACGCGCAGGTGATGTTCGGCAAATACCACGGCGACCAGATTCCGCAGACCGATGAGACGGGCACGAATCCTCGCTTCTTCTATTCCGTAACGCGCGACTCGAAGAACAGCGAGGTGTACATCAAGCTGGTCAATGCGGGCTCCGCATCGCAGCCGGTGGAGATCAAGCTGGATGGCGGGACCGGCGTGGACCGCATTGCCAACGTGGTGACGCTGAGCGCGAAGACCGAGGCGGCCACCAACTCCATCAACCATCCGAAGAACATTATTCCAGTCGAGTCGCGCTTCGAGCGGGCCTCGGACAACTTCACCTACACTGTTCCGCCGTACTCGATCCAGGTGCTGCGGGTGAAGACAAAATAAGGGTCCAGAAAGCAAAAATGGCTCGGGAAACTCCGAGCCATTTTTTTTTGCCTGTTGCCTATTCCCTAATCCCTATTTCTTCACCACTTGTATCTCGAACAGCCTCGGCCAGTCTTTTCCCGTTACGAACAGGCGATTGTGCGAGGCGTCGTAAGCGATTCCGTTCAGCACCGCGCCCTCGCCCGTTACTTCCACCGACGGCAGAATTCCCGAGAGATCTATCCAACCCAGCACCTTCCCGGTGCTGGGCGAGATGCGCGCGATCCGGTTTGACATCCACACGTTGGCATAAATCTCGCCGCGGATGTATTCCAGCTCGTTCAGGTTCTGCACCGGCTTGCCGCGGTCGGTGACGTGAATACTGCGCACCTGCTTGAAGGTGTCCGGATCCAGAAAGTGGATCGTCTCCGACCCGTCGCTCATGATGAGGTGCTTGCCGTCCTGCGTCAGCCCCCAGCCTTCCCACGGATAATGGAACGTCTTGAGCAGTCGAAACGTCGCGCGGTCGTAGACAAACGCCACGTTCTTCTTCCATGTAAGCTGAATCAGCGTGCTGCCCCAGTTGGTCAGCCCCTCGGCAAAATACTGCGATGGCACGGTTATTTCCTTCACCACCCGCCCGGTTTCAAGGTTTACCTCGCGCAGCGAGGACCGCCCATTCATCCCGGTGCTCTCGTACAAATGGCCGTCCAGGTAGATCAGTCCTTGCGTGAAGGCCTGCGAGTCATGCGGATAGGCGTGGACCACGCGATAGCTGTCCACCTTCTGCGCCTTGCAACCCACCGCGCCCAGCAGTAGCAGGCAAACCAGCCACGCGATTCTTTCTTTCCTCATTCGGCTTCCTCTTTGCGGTTGCGCGCCGCCCGCTGCGCCGCGAACTCGGCCGGCGTGGGAATCGGCTCCAGGTCTTCGCCCGCGAACATGGCGCGAAAAAATTCCAGCATCTCGCCGCGCAGCAATCCGTTCGTCGCCAGAATCTCCCGGCTGTCCAGCCGGAACGCACTGCCGTCGAACCGGGTCATGCTGCCGCCCGCCTCCGTCACCAGCAGCGCGCCCGCCGCCGTGTCCCACGGATTCAGATTGAACTCCCAATACGCATCCATGCGTCCGCAGGCGGTGTAGGCCAGGTCGAGCGCCGCCGAGCCCGCGCGCCGCACACCATGCGAGCGCAGCGTG
>DASTXK010000133.1:0-4764 GCA_035765555.1 Acidobacteriaceae bacterium | reverse complement strand
CCGTAATCTTTGTAGCCGCCGCGGACATATTCACCATATTTCTTATCAGCATTGCATATGGTATTTGAAGGCAAAGTGCCTGGAGAGTGGTTTACTCCGGCTTCGGCGGCCATGCTGTGTTCTGAGGGCCTGTGGCACCTGCTCCCGATGCTCCTTGACCCTGCAAGCTTGTCAGTAATTGTTGACGTTGCAGATCTTTTATTAGCTGTTCCTGAGCCTTCACATCGGGGTAGTAAACCCGACCAAGATCATCGTTACGGAGTTCATCGGAAAGTCCGATGTCTTTTGCAATTGCCCCCAACAACTTCCGCAAACGCTCGTCGATCACATGCTGAACGAGTGGTTTCATATGAAAAGCTAGGAACAATTCGGACCAAGCCTCGCGCACATCGCGCGATTCGTTGAATACAACATCAATCAAATTGAGCGCTCGAACGCTATTGTCAGAATAGATTTGAGCTCGTTCCTGCATTAGAGACGCGAACACGCTTAGCTTTTGTCTTTGGCGCTCATCATGCCGCTCGGCATCACGGCGAAGTGATTCCGCAAGTTTTGCAGCCGCGGTCGGGGCGCGCCAGGTAGCGGCGGCGGCAAGTCCAGTTGCTATGGCACTGAAAATTGCAGATAGCAGCATGAGGCGGTCAGTCATTTAGTTCTCTAAGCTTGGTTAATTTGGCATTCACTGGCCCGTGTTTCGCATTTATGCGGATGTAAGGTTGTGACAGAAAATCCGCAGGGAGTTGGAAGTTTAATTCCGAGCTATCGCCTTGAGGCCCAGTGGTGGCACCTTGGACCAACAATATGTTTGGTGGAAGCAAAATGCTCAGCTTCACCGCAAAGCTGCCATCAGCGTAGGAGTACGTCCCGTCGTACTTAGCACCCGTCGCATCGACCCCCACTATTGTCCCTTGTCGAAAAATCAGCATTAAGAGGCCTTGACCAGAACTTCCAGTCAAGTATGCCGCGTAAAATCCATCTATAGATGAGCTCATAATTCTGGCCCCCATATGCCTAGCCGACAACATTATAACCAACACGATTGATGTCTAACCCGAAGACATCACGAGGACGCTAGCCGAGAGGGCAAGCCCATTCTGGTTCGCCGCTCGCTCGCACCATCGAACACATTCTCGCCAAAGATTCGGTATTTATTTTGCAATAGCAAAACGGCTTCGAAAATAGACCCTGAATGGCCCTCACCGGACCGTCCGCTGAGATTTCTGCGCGGCGCGGATCACGCTGGGCAGCTTGAGCGCGGTGGAGCGTGTGAGGTCGGCTCCGGCCATGGCTTCCAACTGGGCGAGCGCCTGGGTGTGCTCTTCGGCGTTGCGCGCGCAGGAGCAGTCGGGCGGAATGTAAATGTCGAAGCCGCGCATATTCGCGTCGTGCGCTGTGACGGTGATGCAACTGTTGGACGTGAGTCCGGTGAGGATGAGGGCTTCAACCTCAAGATGCCTGAGCAGCACCTCCAGCGGAGTCATGTAGAAGGCCGAGTGCAACGGCTTGAGCACGAAGTAATCTTCGCTGTCGGGCAGCAGCGGGCGAACGAACTCTCCGCCTTTCGCCTCCAGACAGCGGCCCATCAGGACTTCCTTTTCGCTGCGCCAGTCGCCGTAATTGTCGTTAACGTAGAGCACCGGGACGCCGGCGCGTCGGGCGCGCGCCTTGAGCTTCACCAGCGCATTCCGCATTCTGAGAGCGCCTTCGAGAATGGCGTCGCCGTCGGGAAAATCGAACGTGGTGAGAACGTCAATCAGCAGCAGCGCAACGGGCACGGGCGAAGGGCGCGTCTGGGCGTGCTTTCTGGACCTCATGCGATGTCTGATGCGGACGCCGCGCGTTCCGCGCCTCGAAAGCAAACGGCGCGCCGGAAGCCTGACTCCCGACGAGCTGTTTTGAATTGTTGCGAAGAGCCCAAACAAATTTTGGTTTCGGCTAATCTCTTTTCATGCTCCACCCCGCCGTCATCGTCGCGGCTGTTCTTACGCTGCTTCCGTATTTCGCGGCGGCATTTTTCCCGTCCATCACCGCGCAGGCCAACCGGCTTCCAAAGGCAGCGCGGCTTCTGCTCCCCGCGCTGTTTTGCGTTCCGTATGCGCTTGTCGCCTTGTACGCGCACGTCTTTCAATGGCGCTGGCTTGCGCTTTACGCGCTTCTGCCTGTCGCCATTGCGGCGCTCCTTTATCGAGCGCGCCTCGCCGACCCGGACCAGCGCGGCAACTGGCGGGACTTCCTCGTTCTCATGGTGCTGGGCCTGGCGGTCGATCTTCGCTGGTTTCAGCCCGCATGGCCCGCGCGCCTCAGCGTCTTCAATAAAATCCTGTTGCTCGATGCCGGCATTTACTGTTTCCTCTGCATCCGCCAGCTTAACGGGGTTGGATTCAACCTCCGCATGCGCCTGCGCGATCTGGGCATCGGCTGGCGCGAATTCCTCTTCTACGCGCCTATCGCCGTTGCGCTGGGGCTGGGAATCGGCTTTCTTCATCTCCACGCGGTGATGCCCAGCTCGCCGCATGCCCTGGCCGCTTTCGCCTTCAGCTTTTTCCTGGTGGCCGTGCCCGAGGAGCTTTTCTTTCGCGGATGGCTGCAAAACCTGCTGGAACGGCGCATGGGACGCACCCCCGCGCTCATCCTCACCGCGGTGCTTTTCGGTCTGGCGCACTTCAACAAGCGCGCCGCTCACTTCAACTGGCGCTATGTCCTGCTGGCGGCCATCGCAGGAATTTTCTACGGGCGAGCATGGCGTCAGGGCCGTCGCGTTGGGGCTTCCGCAATCACGCACGCAACGGTCGATACGGTCTGGGGTCTCTGGATGCTGTAGAGCCGCTGGTGCGCGGGGTCGTAGCGATACTGCAGATAGCCCAGCCCGACCCTCATGTTGTGGTCAATCCGCCCCGGCACCGTGACGGCGATGCAGATGCCTAGAATGGCGTGGGCCATGCCCAGCGTGTAGAGATTGCGCCAGCGCAGGAAGACCGCGCTCGCGATCAGTCCCCACACAAAGACCAGCGGTATGAGTACCGGATTGGGAAGATGCGCCAGCGTAAACAGCCCCGCCGTCAGCAGAATGGCTTTCTTTTTGTTCTCCAGCAGCCGAAGCAGCCGCAGAAAAAAGAACCCCAGCAGGACGTACTCCTGCACGAGCGCCCACAGAGCGTAGGCCCAGAAGCGCCTTAAGAACAGCTCCACTCTGGGAGGCGCATGAAGCGTTCCGACTTTCGCGCTCACCGCAAACCCCGCAGCGGTCAGCGCCAAGGCGATCATCGTCACCCATACGGAGCCAAGGAACCCGCGTTCGCCAAAGCCCAGCCGCCGCCAGCCCTCGAACTTCCGCGCCGTTTCCACGACGACCCAGACCAGCGCCGCTCCTACAAATCCCTGCTGCCAGGGGCGCGGAGTCCACAGCGCGACCAGAATGAGCCCATAGGCAACTGCCAACGCCCAAATCTCCTCGCGCCGGCTTCGGCGGCCCGCCGCGAGTTTGGATTTTGGGTCGTCCGCCATCATTTCAACTCCCTGGGAACCAATCTGATTACTCTGGACTGCCGCCTCAGGGCATGGTATTCGTTAGACGCAACGTGAAACCAGGCCATCGGCTGAGTCTCCCTCTGGATCGCGTGCGGAGTGCAATGTCTCCAACCCGACGTCAGGTTCTTCATGGCCTCCCCGCGCCGTTGCGCTCGCTGCTTGGGCTTGTTCCCGCCGCGCTCGTCATCGGCATTTTGCTGCTGCTGCCGGTCCAGTACCGCGCTCCCTACGTCCTCGCCTATTTGTTTTCGGTCGTCACCTGCTGGTATCTGGGCCTGAGTGCGGGCGTCCTCTGCTCGATTGCTTCCGGCATAGCCATTGAATCCTTCCTGGC
Source organism: Acidobacteriaceae bacterium (assembly GCA_035765555.1). Classification (GTDB taxonomy): domain Bacteria; phylum Acidobacteriota; class Terriglobia; order Terriglobales; family Acidobacteriaceae; genus Silvibacterium. Next base: position 902 of record DASTXK010000133.1, on the reverse strand, counting down.
GCTCTCGCCTATAGTGCCCCGCATGTGGACGGACCAACTCAATATCCCGCGCCTGCTGTTTTTTGTGGGATGCACGGCGCTGGTCGGCTCGCTGATGAAGCGGGTCATCACGCTGCAAGAACGCAATGAAGCCGCGGACCTCCGCCGCCAGCTTGAGCAGGCGCAAAGCGAAAGCCGGCATGCCAGCGAGCGCGCCCTCGCCGCCCAGGCCCTCCACGAGCGCGAAACGCGCCTCCAGATGGCGCTCGACGGCGGCCACGTCGGCCTTTGGGACGAGGACCTTGAACACGGTCGCGCACTCTGGTCTGACGAACACTATCGCATCCTCGGGCTCGAACCCGGATCGATTTCCGTCGCCGGCTACCAGACCGTCCGCGCTTCTATTCATCCCGACGACCTCGAATTCATGGATGCTCTTTTCCACGAGACCAGCACCCACGCCCGTCCGTTCTGCTGCGAGTACCGCATTGTCCGGCCAGATGGCGACGTGCGCTGGGTGGAAGCGCAGGCCAGGTATGAAACCAACGCCGAAGGCAAGGCCGTGCGCATGCTGGGCGTTATGGCGGACATTACCCACCGCAAGCAGGCGCAGGACGTCCTCCTCCGCACCGAAAAGCTGGCCGCCGCCGGGCGACTCGCGGCCTCCATCGCGCACGAAATCAATAACCCGCTCGAGGCCATCACCAATCTGCTCTACCTGATCGCCCACGCCAACGACCTTGATGCCGCGCAGCGTCAGGCCCAGCGCGCGCTCGACGAAGTCCTGCGCGTCTCCCGCATCACGCAGCAGACCCTCAAGTTCCACCGCCAGAGTGAACCCGCCAGCAAGGTTCGCCTGTCGGAAATCATCGAAGACGTTGTGGAGCTTTCCCGCGGACGGCTTGCGAATGCCCATGTTGCGA
>DASTXK010000132.1:0-12917 GCA_035765555.1 Acidobacteriaceae bacterium | reverse complement strand
CCCAGCAGCAGCACTCCGCCAACGGCGAACTTGACTCCCGCTGCCGCTCCTGACGGCGAGAGAAACGCCTCCAGTATTCCCGCCACAAACAGCAGCGGAACCACGCCCGCGAGCAGCCGGATTGCCTCGCGCGCGCCAAAGGCGAGCGAGTCGCGCCGCGACAATGCCCCGGGGAAAAGCAGCCCCACGGCGAGCCGCAGCCCCGCCCCTCCGGCGATGAATATGCTGGGCAGCTCCAGCGCGCCATGCGCGGCCATAAAGCTGAGCAGGTCCTTCGCCATGTGCGCCTGTGCGCAGGCCGTGAGCACGGTGGCAATCTCCACTCCATTGAAGAACATGAGGTAGAGCGTGCCCAGTCCGGCGATGATGCCTCCGGCGAAGGCCATGAAGCTCACACCGATGTTGTTCGTCAGGATGGCGCTCGACGCCTGCGGCTTCATGCTGACGATGGAGTGTGTCCACATCTCATGATGCTCAATGGTCTGCACCATTCGCGGACCGAGCAGCAGGTGCATGAACTCGGGCCGGGCCAGCGTGAGCAAGGTTCCGAGCAGCGCGCCTCCGAGAAAGATGAGGAACGACGCCGCGACATAGCGGAACAGCCGCCGGAAAATGCGCGGATACTCAAATGCCATGAAGCGCGCCACAGAGCCGAACCCGATGCGCCGCCCCGCGTAGATGCGGTTGTGCGCGCGGCCCAGCAGCGAGTTCAAGTATTCTTCCAGCGTGCTGGAAGCGCGGTCGGCCCGCACGGCTGAAAGGTCGGCGGCGATCTGCCGGTACAGCAGCCCAAACTCGCGGAGTTCGCCTCCGCTGAGCGCGCGCAGGCCGGAGCTTTCCACCTGGCGGGTCAGGGCGTCGAGCCTGCTCCACGAATTTTGCCGTTGCTCAATCCAGCGATTCGAGATCATATAGAGTCACGCCATGCCCGACTTGCTCAGTACTCGCGAAATCGGCCCGGTCCAGCTCAGTCCTGACCAGCTTACTATTGATACGCCGGAGCAGGTCGGTGTCCGCTTTCCCATCGCCGGAATCGGCAGCCGGTTTCTGGCCGTGCTGGCCGACAGCATTGTGCAGGGCGTTGGCTACGCGGTGCTGATTCTGGTCTTGGTTCTTATCGCCTCCTCCGCGCCTAAGGCCACAGGCGGGGCCCTCTCCCACAATGGTGAAAAATGGCTGATCGCCGGACTCATTCTTTTCCACTTCCTCATGTACTGGGGCTACTTCGCCCTGTTTGAGACCTTCTGGAACGGCCAGACGCCGGGCAAGAAGCTCTGCAAGGTGCGGGTGATTCAGCAGACAGGCCGCCAGATCACCTTCTTTGAAGCCATGACCCGCAATCTTATCCGCGTGATCGACCTGCTGCCCGGCTTCTACCTCATCGGAGTGATCGCGATGGTGTGCAACCGCCGCAACCAGCGCCTGGGCGATCTGGCCGCAGCGACGCTCGTGGTGCATGAGCGTCCAGCCGATGAGCCGCTGTGGGGAGGCCGCGGCCCGCGCACTATTACGGCCGGAGCGTTCGCGCCGCCCCCTCCCGAGCCTGCGCTTCGGCCTTCAGAGGAACCATTGCTACCCGCCGACGCCGTTGCCCGGCTCACGCACGAAGACTTGGTCGTGATCGACCGCTTCTTCTCGCGCATTCTGGACATGGATCTCGACACCCGAGCCCGCATCGCCGAGCGGCTTGCCGCTCAGATGAGCGCGAAGATGAACCTGGCCGCCGGAGCCGAACCCGGGCCCCCCGCGAACAGGTCTTCGTTCGCGGGGTCTCTAAAGCCTGAACGACTGCTGGAAGCCATTGCTCACCAGATGCGAGGTCAGGGTCGCTAATTTTCAAAGAATTCAGTCGAGCGCTACAACTCATTCATTCCATTGACTTTTCTGAAAACCATGTTGGCCGTAAATCTTTGATTTTAAAAACGTTGTTATAAACCTCTTTCATATCAGTAATTTCCCTGCCGAATTGCCGTGTGTGATCCCTCAGGGGCTAAAGCCCCGCTGAATTTAAATAGGCTTAACGGACGGGCTAAAGCCCGTCCCCTTCAAAAAAAACCGAGTTTTTTCAGCAAACTGTGAAGCCGTGCCCCTCCGAAAAATTTTATTCAGCAAACGGAAACGGACCGCCGTTTAGGGCGATCCGTTTGGGCTTCTATTTGCCTATTTCTATTGTAGCAAGTCCGGCGAAATAACAGGCATTTAGATAAAAATTTAAAATTATTAGATTCAGCGGTTTAAAGAAACCACCTCCCAAACTACTTGACAAGTTCAACTGAGCGGGTTCTTCGCCCTCAGTTCCTCCACAATCACTCTGGCGGCGGCGCGGGCCTCGTCTTCGCGGTCGGGAGGGAAGGAGATGGCCCCGACGCGGGCGTGTCCGCCGCCACCGTAGCGCTCGCAGATGGAGGCCAGGTTCACCATCTTCTCGGGATCGGCCTTGGTCCAAGGATTGGAGCCGACGGAAACCTTGGTCCGGAAGGACGACTTGGAGAGGCCGATAGAGTAGGTGGCCTCGGGATGCAGGTAGTAGGGTATGAACTTGTTGTACCCCTCCATGGGCTGGTCGGTGATGTCGAAGTAGATGGTGCCGTTCTTCGACTCCGACCGGTCGCGGATAAGGGCAAGAGACTTCTGGTGCCGCTCCAGCAGCGGAGGCAGAAGTTCCGAAACGAAGGGCTGTTTCAGCACATCGCTGAGCGGCATGGAGGTGAGCAGCGGGATGAGGCGCGGGATGAACTTCGGGTCCTGCGTGGATTCGATCACCAGGGTCAGCTTCATGGCCGGTTCGGCCATTTCGACCGCGGCCTGGGGGCTGGGATAGCGGGCGCCGTCCACAATGTCCGCCCATTTCACAAGCTCGGCGACGGGCGCGGCGTCGAAGCCGAAGCGGGTGGAGGCGATGTGGGCCAGAAAGCTGGTGCAGGAGATGTACTGTGGGTCATAGAAGCGCCGGTCCACAAATCGGCCATCGGCCAGCCCGCGCTGGAAGTCCTGCTGATCTTCGGCGGAAAGAAACGCGCTGAGGTGATGGTCGAACCACCAGGTGATTTTGGGCGAGGCGGAATACTTGAAATCCACGATGGCGTTTTCGTCACCGGTGAAATCGGCCTCGTTGAAGAGCGCTCCGGCGCGGTGGAGCAGTCCGCAGAATTCATAGGTTGCGCCGGGGGCAATACGCTCCCGATGAAAGCGGGAGAAGAGCGAGGCCGAGCAGGCCCCGTCAAAGCACTTGTCGTGGTAGAAAACGCGAACTTTCAAAACAACAGCTCCTGAAAAACTGAGAAACGAGTGGTGGGCAGATCAGGAAAAAACAAAAAAGCCGGAATTGACTAGAATCATCGCGACCGGGCGTAAAGTCAAGGAGACGCGGGCCAAGATGGCTCGATTCTTCGCTTTCCATACCGTAAGATGGCATCACGCAACGGAGGTCCTCAGTGGACGATTTAACCCATGGCCCCGAGCCACCCGAACCTGTCCTGAACCGCATCCCCGAGCCTCCCGCACCACCGCCCGCGCCCGAGCATGGGGTGGGCTGGATCTTTGTCGGCAGAAGCGGGATGATCCGCGCTGGGTGGGGAATCCTGATCTTCATTGTGGTTTTCGCCGCAGTCGCATTTGGGCTGCGGCATTTCTTGCCGCACCATGCGCGAACGGGCGCGATGACTCCGAGCGTCGGCCTGATAAGCGAGGGCATTCAGGTCTTCTGCGTGGTGATCGCAACAGGCATCATGGCGCTGATCGAACGGAAATCCATTCTGGCCTACGGGTACCAAGGCAAAGCGCGCGCGACGCGCTTCATCTCCGGGCTGGTGTGGGGATTCATCGCGATTTCCGCGATGGTTTTCGCGCTGTGGCAGCTTGGGTATCTCGCTTTTGACGGCCAGAACCTGCATGGCGGGGCCATGGCAAAGTATGCGGCGCTGTGGGCGCTAGTATTTTTGGGCACGGGAATTTTTGAGGAGTCGCTGCTTCGGGGCTATCTCCAGTACACCATGACGCGCGGCGTGGGGTTCTGGTGGGGGGCGCTGGTGTTTTCCTTCCTCTTCGGGTTCGCACACACCACCAACCCCGGTGAATCGCCCGTGGGCCTGTTCTCCGCCGGAGCCGTCGGCCTGGTCTGGTGCCTGAGCATCTGGTACACGGGGTCGCTGTATTGGGCGGTGGGCTTTCATGCGGCGTGGGACTGGGGGCAGAGCTACTTCTACGGGACGGGTGATAGCGGGATTGTGGTGCAGGGGCATCTCTTCAGCGAGCATCCGGTGGGCAAGATTCTGTGGAGCGGCGGCAAGACGGGCCCCGAGGGCAGCATCCTGATTGTGCCGCTGCTGATCGTGATAGCGGTCCTGATGTGGCTGTGGTGGGGCAGGCGGGTGGAGTCTCCGTTCAAGGGGCTGGCATGGCGACCCGCGTGGACGCGAAAACCGCGGGTTATTGAAAACGAGGATCTGCAAAAAGCGGCTTGAGCGGGACTGCGAAGTTCCCTCAGGAAGCGATCCCGTGAAGTAGAGACCTGTCCCCCACTCAAGCCAAAACTGGGCTTGAATCCACCCCACGAACTAAGACCTGTTCGTGGGGACCCCGGGGAGTGGGGCACCCGTCACCCGTCACGCATCCAAGTCACCGGAGAGGTGAGCAGCAGTCTGTAGCCTGAACGAGAATGCCTTTCGGACGAAAAACAGCAACAGAAGACCTCCACGTTGAGCATCAGGAAGCGGGCGCACCGGCATGGCGTGCAAACCGCTTTGCTGAACAGCCGCCTCGGCGCAAGCATTACATCCTTCGCATATCCGTAGCAGTAGTTGCGGCGCTTGTCATCGCCATTGTTGCGCTGGCGGTGGGCGGGACCGTCTGGCTGAAGCGCGAAATGCGGGCGACGCTGCCGCAGTTGGATGGGCAGATTCATGTAACAGGACTTTCAACCCCGGTCACGGTGCGGCGCGATGAGCATGGCGTCCCGCACATTCAGGCGGCGGACCTTGATGATCTGTTTACGGCGCAAGGGTACGTGGCCGCGCAGGACCGGCTGTGGCAGATGGACATGGCGCGGCGCATGGCATCGGGGGACGTGTCAGAAGTGCTCGGCTCCGGCTATGTGAAGCACGACCGCATGCAGCGCGTGCTGCTGATTCGCGAAACCGCTGAGAAGATGGTGGCCAACTTCAGCCCGGAGGACCGCCGGTATTTCGAGGACTATGCCAAGGGCGTGAACGACTTTATCGACACGCATGAAGACGACCTGCCGCCGGAGTTCGGGCTGCTGATGTACAAGCCGCGCCCGTGGCGGCCAACCGATTCCGCTGCCATTTTGATGGGCATGGTACAGATGCTTGACCAGATGTGGGACTCGAAGCTCGACCGCGAGCGAGTGGTAGCGCGCATTGGTCCGACGCTGGCCAAGCCGCTGTATCCGGTTGGGTCGTGGCGCGACCATCCGCCGACGGAAGTCATTCCCGACCTGAGCCAGCCCAACGCCTACATTCAGGACATCCCGCTGGACTCGACGCAGGCGCTGCTGCATGGGCCTTCGGTCGAGGACCTGATGGAACTGCGCCGCCTGGTTGAGCCCGCGCGCACGACGTGCCGGGGGTGTATTCCGGGGTCGAATGAGTGGGTGGTCTCTGGCGCGCACACGGCTTCGCATCAACCGATTCTGTCGAACGACATGCACCTGCCGCACCAGATTCCCGGAATCTGGTACGAGACGGGTCTCGAAGCGCCGGGCTTCCACGTCACTGGCGTCACGATTCCCGGAGTTCCCTACGTGATTGCCGGGCACAATGACCACATCGCGTGGGGATTCACGGCCATGTATGTCGATATGCAGGACCTCTACGTGGAGCAGACCAACGGGCGCGGCGAGTACCGCGCGGCGGATGGCTCATGGCAGCCTATCGAGCGGCAGAAGGAGGCGATCCACGTGCGCATGGGCCGCGATGTGACGGAAGATGTGGCGCGCACCGCCCACGGGCCGATCGTGACGCCGCTTATTCCGCATGAGACGCGGACTATCGCGCTGCGTTGGAGCGCTTATGACATGCCGCACAACAGCCTTTCTCTGCTTGCGCTGGACACGGCGGCCAATTGGAATGATTTCCGGAGCGCAATGAGCCGGTGGTGGGGGCCGTCGCTGAATGCTGTATACGCGGACGATGAGGGGCACATCGGCTACCAGGCCATTGGGCAGATTCCGAACCGGCCTGATGGGATCGCTGACCTGCCCATTACCGACAACAAACACGAGTGGCAGGGCTATATTCCCTTCGAGCAGCTACCCTCGACGCTGGACCCCGCGAATGGAATCATCGCAACGGCGAACTCGCGTATGACTCCAGACGGCTACCCCTATGCCATCAGCAACCAGTGGGCCGATCCGTACCGCAACGAGCGCATTTGGAAATGGCTCGCGGGCAAGGACAATCTGACGCCCGCAGATATGCTGACGCTTCAGACCGATGTGTATTCGGAAGTGGACCAGGAGCTGGCGCAGCGGTTCGCCTACGCGATTGACCACGCCAAGGACACGAACCAGCGGCTGCGCGAGGCCGCCGACCTGATGCGGACCTGGGACGGGGTGGTCGGGGTCAACTCCGCGCCGGCGGCCATAGTGGATGCGGCGAAGAAGGCCTTCTGGCCGATGATTCTGAAGCCCAAACTGGGCGACGACTGGAATCTCTACCACTGGACGGAAAGCGAGTTTGCGCTGGAGCAGTTTGTAACGGAGAATCCGGCGGGATGGCTGCCTCCGGGCTATGGAACGTGGGACGACTTTCTGGCGGCGGTTGTCGATAAGGGACTAGGGAACGCGCCTGGAGACCTGAAGGACTGGCGGTATGGAGAGGCCCGCCCCATCGATCTGGAGCATCCGCTTTACGGCCAAATTCTGTGGCTGAAGAAACTGACCGGGACCGGCAGGCAGCCGCAGTCGGGAGACATAACCACGGTGAAGCAGGCCGGCCGTACCTTTGGCCCGTCACAGCGCTTCACGATTGACTGGAGCAGCCCCGATGCGGCCACGGAGAACTTGGTTATGGGCCAGTCGGAGGACCCGCTGAGCCCCTACTATCGCGACCAATGGCCTTATTGGTATGAGGGAAAGACCTTCACGTTGCCGTTTAGCGATGCGGCCATCCAGGCGCGGACGAAGCACACGCTGACACTGACGCCGTAGGTGGCAGCTACTATCTTGCCCGGTAATCCTTCATCTTGTGGGTGCGGCTGTTCGTAACCGTAAAGCTTCCGTCGGTGGATGCGGTGACTTTGAAGAAATTTCCCGGGTCGGCGCCCTTCAGGTTTGCGATGTACTCCGGCGCGGTATTGTGCTGAGCGCCTCCTTCCTGCGAATAATGCAACTGCCAGAGCGCCTGAAGCCCAGGGTCTTTTTGGAAAGTCTCCAGCGTTGGAGTGGAACCTCCCTTGGTTTCGCCGTTGTCCATCAGCGCCACGACGGGAGTAATGGCATCCACCAGCGCCGGGCTGGAGCTTTGGTACCAGCCATGATGCGAGACGATCAGGATGTCCACATGCCCCAGCCGGTTAATGGGGCACATCAACTGCATTTCCTTGTCCCAGGTCAGGTCTCCAAGGTCCAGGATTTTCAGTTTCCCAAATGTAATCAGGGTCCCGAGCGAGCGGGCATTTTCCGTCTGGTCGGCGGGCCGCGTCTCCGACTGCGCGCAATATGCGTTCTTCTCTCCGCCGCCGGGCAATGGATTCTGGATGAGTTTTCCATCGGCGCTCACCACGACGGCATGGATGCCCTTCATCGGCAGCATGTCTCCGGGCTTTGGAGTGATGTGACCGTACTTCCCGGTCGCCAACACCTTTTGATAGGCTTCCCAGCCGCGTTCGGTGACGGCATTGGAAGTCTCTCGATTTGGGCCGTGATCGATGAAGGTCCCGACGGGAATACGCGCTACGAGTTGCGGCACTCCGCCTACGTGGTCGTCGTGATAATGCGTGAGCAACACGTAATCGATCCGGCTGATGCCCGCCTGGTGGGCGGCGGCTACGATGCGGTCCGCGTCGCGGCCATTGTGGTCCGGCCATCCGGTATCGATCAGCAGGGACTGGCCGGTTGGAGTTACGAAGAGCGTGGACTGGCCGCCCTCCACGTCAATGACGTAAATCTGGAGCTTCCCTTTCGCGCCCGCTTCGGCCCATCCCGCGATGGGCGCGAGCACCATGGCCAGTGCCGCGGAAGCCAATAGGATCGTCCGTAACCGGCCCCGCAAATTATGTCCGCTCATATTGTTCTCTCGTCTTTCATTTGTCGCGTGACTATTTGTAGCGTAAGGGCTACTTCCCGGGCAATATGGCCAAACTCATCGGCGACAGCAAAATGAAATTCTCTGTGCCCCGCGCCCGGGACCCTAGTATCATGGTTCAAAATGCAAGCCGAAATGCAGTTGAAAGACATTCTTCAATCCGGCGTCGAGATCACCGACCGCGCTCTCGAACGCCTTCTGCCGCCCGTTACCCAGGTCCCCGCCTCGATCCATGGAGCCATGCGCCACAGCGTCTTCGCCGGAGGCAAGCGGCTTCGCCCCATCCTTGTGTATGAGGCCGCGCGCACGCTCGACAAGGGCGAACTGCCGCACGGCATCGAAGACCTGGGCGCGGCCATTGAAATGCTCCACACCTATTCGCTTATTCACGACGATCTGCCCGCGCTGGATAACGACGACCTGCGTCGCGGCAAGCCAACCTGCCACGTCGCCTTCGGAGAAGCCATCGCCATCCTCGCCGGAGACGCCCTGCAAACGCTCGCGTACCAGACGCTTTCCGGTCTAAGCTGCCCCGCGCCTGCCGCCGTGGAAATCATTCGGCTCATCTCCGAAGCCACAGGCACCGTGGAAGGCATGATCGGCGGCCAGGTGCTTGACCTCGAAGGCGAGCACAGCAAGCCCACCCCGGAGAGTGTCCACGCCATCCATCGCGCCAAAACCGGAGCACTGCTGCGCGTCAGCGTCGTCACCGGCGGGCTATATGCCGGGGCCACGCACCAGGACACCGTCCGCCTGACCGCGTTTGGGCGTAAGGCGGGACTTGCGTTCCAGATTATGGACGACGTGCTGGACATGACACAGAACTCGGAGCAGTTGGGAAAAACCGCCGGCAAAGACGTAGCCAGCGACAAGGCCACCTGGCCGGCCGTGTTTGGAATTGAAGCCTCGCGGAACGACGCCGCAAGACTCATCAAAGAAGCCTTTGCCGAACTGGAACCCTACGGCGACCACGCGGATGGATTGAAGGCGATTGCTCAGTATCTGGTCGAGCGCACGCACTGAATCGATAGGCGCAGAACGTCCTTATTCCGTCGTTCCCGGCGGCTCGTTCGCCTTGGGCTTCGCCCGCTGTTCTTCGACTTCGGGTCCGCCAATCTGCGCGTCCGTATGCTTCTGGTAGATCGAATACTGCTTTGCGGGATGCCGCAGCTTGATTGTGATTTCGCGCTTGGCGGTCTTGATTTCGTAGTCGTTTCCGAATGTCTGATACCCGGTCGCGATCACCTGAAGGCGCAGCGTGTCTCCAATGGGAATCACATCGAGCTTGGCCTTGCCTTCCTCGTCGGTCTTCAGTTCCATCCCGCCCTGGTCCTTGCCCTTGTCATCAATGGGATGAAACACCACGGCGGCATTCTCCACGGGCTTGCCGTTAGTGGCCTTTACGACCGTAACGGTGATGGCGCAGGTGGGCGGCGGCGGCTTATACTTGCGTCCGCGCTCCCAGCGTTGCGCGGAAAGCAGCGCGGGGAACAAGAGTGCAATGGCAAGGACGACACGGCAAAGCGGCGCAACACGATTCATGCTGGAATTGTATAAATTTCATGTGGCGTTGTCAGCAGCGTTGCGCCGGTGCGCACCACAACTTCGCGCGCGGCGGCGCGTCTAAATCTTTAAGTTTCCCTTGTCCTGACGGAAAGGAATGGATGGTTCTTCATCTTCAACGGGCCGCGATTGCGGGATTGCTGCTGTCATTGGCTCTGGCCGGCGCAGCTTCTGCCGAGAACCTCACGCCGCAGGAGGCCATCGAGCGCGCCTCCCACAACGAGTTGACCGCGCACGACGTGCATCCGTACCGCTTCACGCTGCGCAAGGTCGATGACGGCAAGATCACGACCAAGGAAATCATCGAGACCAAGGATGGCGACGTAGCCCGCCTCATTGCCATCAACGACAAGCCGCTGCCGCCCGCAATGGAGGCGAAGGAAATCCAGCGCCTGCAAACGTTGCTCGCCGATCCGTCCATTCAGGAGCACCGCCGCAAGCGCGAGCAGGCGGACGCGGACCGCGCCAATGAAATGGTCCGGCTGCTGCCCACGGCATTTGTCTACGAATTTGAAGGCATAGTCGAAGGTCCCAGCGGCCCCTGCTACAAACTGAGCATGAAGCCCAATCCTGACTTCGATCCTCCCGACCGCCAGGCCGAAGTGCTGCACGGCATGGCCGGCGAGATCTGGATCGACCAGAAGGAAGAGCGCATGGTCAAGCTCAACGTCCACCTGATTGCCGATGTTGACTTTGGCTGGGGCATTTTCGGCAAGCTCTACAAGGGCGGAACTATCCTTGTGGAGCAAAAGGACGTGGGCCACGACCACTGGGAGCAATATAAGCTGCGCCTGAACCTCAATGGAAAAATCCTCATGTTCAAGTCGCTGGTCATTGACACCAAAGAGGACGAATCCGACTTTGCACCCGTGCCCGCGGATTGGACCTATCAGGACGCAGTCCGCGCGCTGCTGAGCGAGGACCATTCGCAAAGTGTGGGCGATTAACGGGCGTGACGGGTGCGCTGCTTGCTTGCCGTCTCAGCAAGCATCGCCGAGCGCAACAGGGCGTTCATCCGCGTCTGGTATCCGGCCCCCTTCTTTTTGAGCCAGGCAAGGATGTCCGAGTCCAGCCGAACCGTAACCTGCTCTTTTAGAGGGCGATAAAAAGGATTCCGCACGGCATTTTTAAAGAACTCCTCCGTAAGCTCAGGGATATCTGAAAAATCAATCTCACTGTCTGGTCGTTCCGCCAGCTTCTTCAAACGGCGGATCATCGCCGGAGTGACTTTGATATCCGCTTGAGTCTTTCGCACCATTTTGGTCATAAAGAATCTGCTCCCTCCTAGTTGCTAAACGAGCGGAAATAATCCGGATGATTTGATGCCCCTCATCCTATGATGATCTAACCGTGTGCACCACCAGTAAGAGCACGGCTTTTGAAATCGTTCCGATTGCCTGCCACCGACGCTCATCATCCGTGCTGTGATCATTTCGGAACAACGCATCCGGATCATCGAAGACTTGAATCGCATCTTCAAACCGAATGCCATGCTTGCGCTCATTACTCTTTGCCTTAGCTTTCGAACTCGATCATTAACCCTTTTCCATTGTAACTACAACCTCGTAGTTACGCGAACCTCACTCCCCCAGCAGCAGCCGCTGCGTTGAAAGCGCTCGTCCTGTCTTTCCGTCGCATTCAATCAGCGTGCAGGCCATGCGCGGATCGCCTTTCGCCGCGTCGAATTTCGCCGGCATCCCCGTAAGGAAGCGGTGAAGCACCTGCTCCTTCTCCACGCCGATCACGCTATCGTAGGGACCGCTCATGCCCACATCCGTCTGGTAGGCGGTGCCTCCCGGTAGCACGCGATCGTCCGCCGTTGGAACATGCGTATGGGTCCCCAGCACCGCCGTCACGCGCCCGTCCAGATACCAGCCCATCGCGATCTTCTCCGAGGTCGCCTCGGCATGGAAATCAACCACGATCACCTTGGCTTTGATCTTCGCCAGCAGCGCGTCGGCTGTGCGAAAGGGGTCGTCCGTCGTGGCCATGAAGACGCGACCCTGCAGGTTCACCACTGCGTAGCTCTGGCCGCCCGGCAGTTCGCCCTCATAAACGCCATGTCCCGGCGTACCCGGCACATAATTTGCCGGGCGCACAATTCTGCGTGGGCGCTCGTGGCTTTCGGCCGGGACGGATTGCAAATAGTCGATCAGCTCGCGCTTGTCCCACACGTGATTGCCGGTGGTCAGCACATGCGCGCCCAGGTCAAAAAGGTCGTCCGTAATGGCCGGAGTCACGCCGAATCCGCCCGCCGCGTTTTCCGCGTTGATGATGACGAGGTCCGCGCCACGCTCCTTAATCACGTGCGGCAGGTGTTCGCGCACAATGCGCCGCCCGGCGCTGCCGAACACATCGCCTACAAAAAGTATCCTCAAGCTCTTATCTCTCCAAAGGAAAACAGCCGAAATTCTGATGCTATACCGGAGTGTCTCAGAAAGCGTTCCGCAACCCAACTGCGAAATTTGAGCGGCCTGTGGTAGCGTGACAGCATGGCGCTTAACTCCCGCTTCGCAACTGGCATTCATGCGCTGCTTGTGCTGGCCTCCGCGCCAGACAAACTCCACCGCTCCGAAGATGTGGCGCTTCGGCTCGGGACAAATCCGGTCGTGGTGCGCCGCGTTTTTTCTCAGTTGCGCCGGGCCAGCCTCATCGTCAGCCAGAAGGGCCCCAGCGGCGGATCGAAGCTCGCGCGCTCGGCAGCAGAGATCACGCTGAGCGACATCCATCAGGCCGTGCATCCGCAGCGCCCGAACTATGCCCCCACGCTCCCGCCGGAGATCCAGTCGGCGCTGAAGGGCGTCTTCACCGCAGCCACACGTGCCTTTGAAAATGAGCTGGCCCAAACCACGCTCGCGCAGTTGGCAAAAAAGACCCTCCGCAAGACACGGGGTCGTACCCACTGATCGCTGAGATTTTCAGAAGTTAAGCGGTATTATCCGGGATGCTTCACCAGGTGGAGTACATCTGGCCGTTCGATCCTGTTTCCTGCGAGCCGCTGTGAACATCGTCGATTCCCGGCTCGCTCTCGTCCACGCTTTCGTAGGTGTCGCTGGTGTTCGTCACCCACGTCTGGTCGGAGTGGGTTAT
>DASTXK010000131.1:0-3921 GCA_035765555.1 Acidobacteriaceae bacterium | reverse complement strand
TGTAGAGCATTGTTCGCGGCGCATTGGCGACTAGCGGCAGCGTGGCCATCACGGGGAATCCGTTGGAGCAGGGGCCGCTGCTCGCTTCGAGTTCCGCGCCCAGGTTATCGCGAATGGGAATGAAGGCGTGGAAGACCCGCCAGTTGCGGATGGCCCACGGCGCGAGGATTCCAAGAAACAGCAGCGCGGCCAGAGTGGCCTTTCTGAACCCGGCGGCGAGCGGGCGCGCGCCGGTCAGAATCCAGATGCCGCACGCGGGCAGAAAGAGCAGCAGCGTTGGGTTCAGAATGGCGATGAGTCCCCATAGGAAGCCGAAGAGCAGCCATTGTGAGGTGGTCTGGCTGTGGGGATCCGGATTGTTCTCGCCGATGTGCTTCATCCGCAGTGCGAGCAGCAGGACAGCGGTGAAGAGAAACGCGGTGAGTGACATTTCCCACACCCAGCGAACTGAGTACTGCATGGCCGCGGGATAGAGCGCCCATATCCACGCCGACCACACCGCGACCTTGCGGTTGTAGCAGCGGGGGGAGATTCGATAGATAAGCGGCGCGGTGGCAGCGGAAAAAACGCTGTTGATGGTCAGAATCACCCACGCCGAAAGCGCGGAGTATACGCCGAAGAGCTTGAAGACCCCGGCCAACAGCAACGGATAGAGCGGCGGGACCCAGGCCGTGGGGCCGGTGTGCCCCACGAAAGGATCGGCGAAGCCATGTCCGGTGGCGAGCGCGCGGGCCACGCGGCCCATCTCCCAGCCGAACTGGAAGTGGTCTTGCGCGGGGCGGAGGTGATAGGTGTGCGCCAGCGTGATGTAGAGTACGCGCACGGCGAAGGCGGCCCAGAAGATGATCCAGAGATTATGGGCGGCGCGCCTGTCGCGGGTGATGGAAAAAGCCATGAGTCTTTATTGTGCCGGAGTTTCGTTTCCCCTGCCGCTAGAATGAAAGACGCGCGACTGCGCGGGACGGTGGCCATGGGGCTATTTGGCAAGAAGCTGAAGCAGGAACACAAGATCATGTTGCAGGCCGAGCGGGCCGGGGGCGCGCTTCTTCCGGAGTATCACCGCGCCACGCCGGAGTGTCCGCATCCAGAGCGGTGGAGCATGTACGACTCCATGACCGCCGAGGCGGAGGTGCTGGAATTTCTGCGGACGCTGGTCACGACCATTAAGCCGGAACTGGTGGTCGAGACGGGCGCGTTTCTCGGCGTCAGCACGCTCTGGATCGCCGAAGGGTTGAAGAGGAACGGGCGCGGGCGTATCGTGAGCTGCGAACTCGACCCGGTTGTCTTCGCAAAGGCGAAGGAAAAAATCGAGGCGTCGGAGCTTGCGCCGCTCATCGACTTACGGCAGAAATCGAGCCTGGAGATGAAGGTCGAGGGAACGATTGATCTATTCTTCAGCGACAGCGACCCGCCGGTGCGCGAGCAGGAGATTCGGCATTATCTGCCGCAGATCAATCCCAATGGGCTGATCCTGATGCACGACGCCAGCTCGCACATGAAGACGGTGCGCGAAGCCGCGCTGAAGATGGAGGCGGAAGGATTAATTTCCGTCGTGCTGCTGCCCACGCCGCGCGGGCTTGTCGTAGCGCAAAAACGGCAGTGGCGGGCGTAGCTCAGGATACCCACTTCAGCAGCCGGATGATGCCCATCGATGCTGGTTTGGAATGGGCGGAGACGTTTGTGCGCGCGTGGATTTCCTCGCGCTGCGCCGCGTAATACTCATAGGCGCGGGTGAGCATTTCTTCATTGGAGAGCGTGGGACGCCAGCCCATGGCTTCACGGATTTTCGTTGTATCGAAAGCGAAGTCCTCCGCGATCATGCGGTAGTGGTAAGGACCGAGCGGAGAAATTTTCAGCGCGTGCGCCAGCTTCATGGCGGCGATGGTAGGCGTTTTGGGCAGGGAAGCAACGCGCGAGCGGCTGTGGGCCGCGTTGATGACGGCTTGGTAGACCTCGCGCAGGGTGCGCACGTTGTCTGAACCGACGTGAAAAATGCCCGCGCCGTCATAGCGCATGGAGAGAATGCAGGCGGTGGCCAGATCCTGCGCGTAAACGAACTGATAGCGGTTGCCGCCGTCGCCCACCACCCAGATTTTCTTGCCCTCCTGGATGAACTCGAAGAGAATGGCGAGCAGGCCCAGGCGTCCGCTGTCGATGATGGTGGGGCAGCGCAGAATCACGGACTGAAGGCCATCGGCGTACTCGGCCAGCAACTGCTCGCCGGCAAGCTTCGAGCGTCCGTAGACTTCCACCGGTGCGGGCGGGTCGTCTTCGCGGACAGCATGACCGATGTTCGAGGCCCAGAGACAATTTGTCGAAATGAAGACGAGCTTGCCGACTCCGGCGACGCGGCAGGCTTCGGCCAGGTTGCGCGTGCCGTCCACGTTGGAAGTCCACAGGTCCTTCTCGTCAACGGAGCCGTGAGCGAGCAGCGCGGCGCAATGCATCACGGCGGAAATCTCGTGGTCGCGGAAAGTCGCGGTGAGCAGCGCCTTGTCGCGCAGATCTCCCTGAATGCTGATGAGGTTCGGGTGGTGGTCGGCGTCCGGCACCAGGTCGAGATTGATACAGGAAAAGCCTTCGTCGAGAAGGCGCCGCTTGAGGATTCCGCCGAAAAATCCCGATCCGCCTGTAATGAGGATGTTGGGCATGTGGCTCTCAGGCTAATGAACCGAGGCGGAACGCGCAAGGGCTGAGCGGCGTCGCGGCTCAGCGGATTGAATCAAAAAGACGCTTAGGATCACGATGAGCGGTTCGAGTGGGGACCGGAAACGGGCCTCCGCGGTTACGAAATAATAAGGAAGAGGCAGCAAAATGAATGCCCACAAAAAAAGCCAGGCGGCGGGTTTGCGGCGGCGCAAGGCCAGTGCGAGCCCAAGGATGGCCAGAATGTTGGGGACGCAATAATTGATGTTCCGGACGAGCAGCAGGAACCAGTGTTTGGTCCCCGGATGAGTGGCCGTGCTCCAGAAGAAATAGAAGCGCTTGAGGGAGAGTTCGGCAAACTGCTTTGGGTGGTTGCGGATCCACGCCATCGCGAGCGCGCCTTGCTGCTTTGAATACCGGTACTCGCCCATACTCTTGTAGTGGCTGACCTGGTATTGTCCGTTGACGGTCTTGCCCCACCTAAATCCATCGGATTCAGGATTGTTTCCCATGTACAGTTCCGCTCCGAAGTTGGCGCGGAATGGAACAAAGGCGTGAAAGACGCGGTAATTGCGGACCATCCACGGTGAGACCACGGCGATGAATACAAGTCCGGAGGCAACAGCGCGCAGCCACACGGCCCTGATTGGCGAGCCGAGCAGGACCCAGATTCCGCAGGCAGGTAGCAAGATGAGCAGCGCAGGGTTGGAGAGGCCGATGAGTCCCCACAGCAGGCCAAAGAAGAGCCACTGTTTTGTGGTTTGCCGGGGTTTGTCGGCAAGGGTGCCTTCAGAGGCGGGTTCTGATTCGTGGGGCATTAGGCCGCGCATCGTTACCGCCAGTGCGATGGCGGCGGTGATCAGCATACAACTCAGCGATGTTTCCCATATCCAGCGCACGGCGTACTGCATGGCGGCGGGGTAGAGCGCCCAGATCCACGCGGACCACAGCGCGACATTGCGGCCATAGCAGCGATTGGCGATGTGATAAATAAAGACGGCCGTCAGCGCCGAGAAGACGCTGTTCAGCGTCAGCAGCACCCACGCGGAGAGCGCCGTGTAGATGCCGAAAAGCTTGAAGGTGCCGGCGATGAGCAGCGGATAAAGCGGCGAGACCCAGGCGGTGGGGCCGGTGTGTCCGTTGAACGGGTCAGCATAGCCGTAGCCTGTGACGAGCGCGCGCGCTATGCGGGCCATTTCATAGCCGAACATGAAGTGGTCGGCGATGTGAGTGATGATGTAGCGATGTCCGACGGTGATGTAAAAGACGCGCAGG
>DASTXK010000130.1:0-11619 GCA_035765555.1 Acidobacteriaceae bacterium | reverse complement strand
GAGTACCGGCGCGGCCTGCTGGCGCTTGTACTCGCTGCGCTCCACAAGCCGGACAACGCGGCGCACAAGCTCAAGATCGAAATGGTGAGCTGCGGCAATGGCTTCCGGCGTTTCGTAGCGCTCCACATAGGCCTCGAGAATCGGATCGAGAACGTCGTAGGGAGGCAGCGAATCGGTATCTTTCTGGTCGGGGCGCAACTCGGCCGACGGCGGCTTTTCCAAAATGGCCATCGGAATCACCTCGCGCTCGCGATTGATGTAGCGGCAAAGCGCGTACACCCGCGTCTTGAACACGTCGCCGATCACCGCCAGCGCGCCCACCATGTCTCCATAAAGCGTGCAGTAGCCGGTGGACATTTCGCTCTTGTTCCCCGTGGTCAGCACCAGCGAATTGAATTTGTTGGATGCCGCCATCAGCAGTGCGCCGCGAATGCGCGCCTGCAGATTCTCCTCTGTCATGTCCGGCTTGCATCCCGCGAAGAGCGGCGCGAGCGTCTGGTTGTACTGATCGAATAGCGCGCTGATGGGCAGCACCTCAAACCGCACTCCGAGGTTCTCCGCCAGATGGCGGCTGTCGTCAATCGATCCCGGCGAGGAATAAGGACTGGGCATGCCCAGCGTAAGAACGTTCTCCGGCCCCAGCGCTTCCGCCGCAATCGCCGCAACCAGCGCCGAGTCAATCCCGCCGCTCAGCCCAATCACAACTTTGGAAAATCCGCATTTCCGCACATAATCGCGCGTGCCCAGTACAAGCGCGCGATAAATGGCTTCGTCCTCAAACTGCGGCTGCGCGTGGATGTCGCCCACCAGCGATTCCGTATCCACAAAGACGAGGTCTTCTTCAAACGACTTCGCCTGCGCGATCACCTCTCCGTTGCGCCCCATCGCAAGACTTGATCCGTCAAAGACCAGGGAGTCGTTGCCGCCCACCTGGTTCACCATAATCACAGGCTTGCAATGGTGGCGGGCAATAGCGGAAAGCATTTCGCGCCGCGTCCTGAGCTTGCCATGCCAGTAGGGCGAAGCCGAGATGTTGAGCACCAGCGACCCGCCGCCACGCATCAGCTCCTCAACGGGATCGACGTTGTAAAGCCGGTTCTCCCAGAAGCTCTTGTCGTTCCAGGCGTCTTCGCAAATGGTGAGCGCAACCTGTTCGCCCTCAATGCCCACAAGCCGCTGATGCTGCGCGGGCGCGAAGTAGCGCTGCTCGTCGAAGACATCGTAGAAGGGCAGCAGCATCTTCGACTGCACGAACGCCACGCGCCCGTTGCGCAGCAGCGCGGCGGAGTTCATCACGTGCTTGCCGGTCCCGCGGTGCGCGGGCGTTACGTATCCGCAGATGATGGCAATTTTTCCATCCGCCGTGCGCGCTGCAATTTCCTCAATCACCTGCCCGGCGCGCGCAACGAAGGCCGGCTTCTCCAGCAGATCGGCCGGAGGATAGCCGCAGACAGCGAGTTCAGGAAAGAGCACAAGACCGGCCCCGCCCCGCTCGGCCCGCGCGGTGAAATCAAGAATTTTGCGGGCGTTCCCGTCAAAGTCTCCAACGGTGGGATTGATCTGGGCAAGCGCGATCTTCACAGCTTCAAGTTTACCTTTCGGAGCCAGTCGCCACGCGCTCCCACACAAGCTGCGCGATGATGGTGTCTCTCCCTGCGCGAACCGGGCCGGTCCTCAACGTAAGGGTGTTGCCCTCGAATTTGTAGTAACGCACCTCCGGCCGGCCCACCCAGTTGGGAAACAGGCTGGCTTCGACGTGATGCGTCACCGTGTCGCCCTCGACGCTGTAGCGGCCCGTGTAGGCGATGTAGTCCCGCCGCCCCGCGCGCCGCGCCAGCCGAAACGCGCCCGCTCCGCCCTGCTCTTTCAGCGCCGCCTTCAACCGCGCGCGCCGCGAGGGCCAGTCTCTCGCAGGGCTAAGATTGCCGCTCATGTAGCCTTCCGCGGAGTAGAGCAGATAGCCGCGCACCGCCGTTCCCCACGGATGCTCGATGCTCCCATCCTCATGGAGGAAGGTGTATTCGAGAAGACGCCAGGTTCCAATAAAATCAGCCGCCGTCGCTTGCATCAAACCTCGGGGAGCACCAGCGTGTCCATTTGGAAAAATTGCCGTAGCACCTCGTCCTTGGAGGCTTTCATCTCGTCCATCGTCCCAAAGAAATGCGCCTTGCCCTGATGCAGAAACAGCACCCGGTCCGCGAGCCGCTGCGCAAACCGCATATCGTGCGTCACCACAATGCTGGTCAGCTTAAGCTGCCGCTTGAGCTTCTGGATCAGGTCGCCCAGCAGGTGCGCAATCAGCGGATCGACCATCGTCGTCGGCTCGTCGTAAAGAATCGCTTCCGGCTGCGCCGCCAGCGCGCGCGCAATCGCCACCGACCGCTTCATTCCCGTGGAAAGGTCAGACGGCAGCAGGTCGGCCATTCCCGAAACACCAACCATGTCCAGCAGCCCGTTTACAATTTGCTCAATCTGGTCTTCGGCCAGTTGATTGCGCTCGCGCAGCGGGAAGGCCACATTCTCGCCTACCGTCAGCGAGTCGAACAGCGCGCCGTTCTGGAAGACCATCGTGACCTTGCGCCGGATCGCCTGCAACTGCTTTTCGTCGAACCCGGTAATGTCCTCGCCCGCAACCATGATCCGGCCCGAGTCCGGCTTCAGGAATCCCATGATGTGCTGCAGCGCGACCGATTTTCCCACGCCGCTGCGGCCCAGAATGCAGAGCGTTTCGCCCGGATTGACGAAGAAACTTACATCATCGAGGACCACCAAATCGCCGAAGGATTTGTAGACGTTCTCGAAAGCGATGTATGGCCCCGGCCCGTGACCCGCGGGCTCTTCAACAATGGTTTCGATCTCGGTTCCGGTGGACAGCGGTCCGCTCCTTCAAACGCCGGCGAAAGCCTCTGCCTTCAGCTTACGGGATACGCCGGAATTGCTCCAACGCCGTCTCGAAATCCTCCAGCGAATTCAGGTTCCGGAACCAGCAATACACCGGAAGCCGCTGCTCCCAGAGCTGCGACGACGCGACGGACTCCGCGTCGAAGCTGTCGATGCGCAGCCCCGTGGCCACCGCCGCGCGCTCCACCGCGAGCGTGACCTTGGAGTTGCCTTCCGCAAGCGCGGCCCGCGCGTGCGGCAGCATCGCCCGGCCATAAACGGCGCACAGCGGCTGCGGCTGCCCCTGCGCGCGTGGAACCGTGGCCAGCGCGTTCGTGCGCTCCGCGCGCTCCATCATCCAGCGCAAAAACTCCACCGGAAGCCACGGCAAATCTACCGGAAGAAAAAGATTCAGATCCGAATCACTTGCGGCCAGCGCCGCTTCCATTCCGCCCAGCGGCCCGGCCTGCGCAAAGTTGTCCGCAACGACCGGCGCGAAGCTGGAAAGATCGTTGCGCGAACCGGCGATGCGCGGCGAAAATCCCAGATCCCTCAGCTTCGCCAGCGCATGCTCAATCAGCGGACGCCCATTCAGCTCCAGCAGCGCCTTGTCTCTGCCCATGCGCGTGCTGCGCCCTCCGGCAAGAACAAACGCATTCACCGGCCCACTTCTTCAAAGAACGTAATGATCGAATCAATCCCGCGATAGAAGTTCGCCAGATGAAATTTCTCATTAGGCGCATGCAGGTTATCGTCCGGGAGCCCGAAGCCCATCATGACCGAAGGAATCTTCAAGTGCCGCTCGAAGTCGCCCACAATCGGAATCGACCCGCCCGAGCGGATGAAGACCGTGTCCTTGCCCCACACCTGCTTCAGCGCGCGCGTCGCGGCCTGAATGTAGGGGTTGTCCGTGCCGATTACAATCGCCTCGCCGGAGTGGATCAGCCTCACCTCAACAGAAACGCCTTCTGGCGCGAGCGACTCAACGTAGTGCTTGTACTGCTCAAACACCTTCACCGGATCCATCTCCGGCACCAGCCGCATCGACACTTTTGCCACAGCCTTCGCCGGGATCACCGTCTTGGCGCCCGCCCCGGTAAAGCCTCCCGGCATTCCGTGAACGTCGAGCGTGGGCCGCGCCCAGGTCCGCTCCAGCACAGAGAAGCCCGGCTCGCCCGTCAATCGGCTCGAACCAACTTCCATCTTCCGGTAATGCTCCTCGTCGAACGGAAGGCTCCGCCAGGCCTTCAATTCGGCCTCGCTCGGAGCCTTCACCGAGTCGTAGAAGCCGGGAATCAGGATGCGCCCGGAAGAGTCCTTGAGCTGCGCGATGATCTCCGCCAGCGCGATAAACGGATTGGGCGCGGCCCCGCCGTACATCCCCGAATGCAGGTCGGTCATTGCTCCGCGCGCCTCAATCTCCGTGTAGACCAGCCCGCGCAGTCCCACGCAGAGCGTCGGCAGATCGGGCGCAAATAACTCCGTGTCAGAAACCAGCGCGAAGTCCGCCTTCAGCCGCTCGCCTTTTTCGCGAACGAACTTCGCGATCTGCTCGCCGCCCACTTCCTCTTCGCCCTCCAGAATCACCCGGACATTGATGGGCAGCTTGCCACCGTTCGCCTCCAGCAGCGACTCCAGCGCCTTCAGGTGCATATACATCTGGCCCTTGTCGTCCACCGCGCCGCGCGCGTAGAGATTGCCGTTGCGCTCCACCGGCTCAAACGGCGGAGACTTCCACTCGTCGAGCGGGTCCGGCGGCTGCACGTCGTAATGCCCATAGCAGAGGCAGGTGGGCTTGCCCGCCGCGTGCAGCCAGTCGGCATAAACCAGCGGATGACCAACCGTCTTGATGACCTCAACATTCTCCATGCCGATACGCTTCAACTCCTCGCAGAGCCAGGTCGCCGCTCCAAACACATCGGCATTGTGTTCCGGCAGCGTCGAGATGGAGGGAATCCGAAGCAGGATCTTCAGTTCATCCAGAAAGCGTGACGAATTCTGGTGGGCATAATCAATTGCGGCAGATGGCATGGACAACTCCTGAATCTTCGATGCTATCCCAACTGCTCGCGCAGCAGCTTTACTTCATGACTCAGCGCGTCCAGCCGCCCAAGCAGTTCCTTCTGCCGCGCGTCTTCGCTCGTAGGCTCGCGGCCTTCGATGAAGAACCCGCCATTCGGTTCAAGAATGCAGCGCGAAACATCCCTGAAATTGTCGAACCCCTGGCGGCGGATGGCCGCGAGCAGTTCCTCATCGCTCAGCAGTTCTTTCTTCAAGGCATATTTGTCCACGCGGCCATTGCTGATGAGCGTGCGCTCCACGCCGCCCATCACCCGGTTCAATCGCGGCGACGAATACATCACCCGCACCACCAGCCAGTTGATGGACAGCAGCGTGGCTGCCCCAATCACGCCTCCGGAAAGCGAGTTGTCGTTCCCGATGATCGCGTTCTGCACCGTGTTGGAAAGCGACAGCAGCACCACCAGGTCAAACGGATTCAACTGCGCCAGCTCGCGCTTGCCAAAAACCCGCAGCAGCACAATCAGCGCGAAATAAACCAGGATGGGGCGAAAAATCTTCTCAAGGATAGGTATGGGGATGGCAAACATGTCTTGGAACATCGGATGAAGCATGGATGACCTCGAATAATGCTCAATGCGCAAAGTTATACGAAAGCTGGAGTCCCCGCCCATTCGGAGTGTTCACGGTTGAGAGCGACACATGGCCCGCCTCGCGCGAGCGGCGGCTCTCGACGTATCCCCCGATCAGGTATCCGAAGACGCTGCCCACCAGCACGTCCGACGGAAAATGCTGCCGCGCCAGCACGCGCGAAACCGATACCGTTGTCGCCATCGAATAGGCGAGCGCCTTGGTCGCCGGCCCGTTGTATTGCGTAGCCACAACGCGGGCGAACGCCCAGGCCAGCATCGCGTGGTCAGAGGGCATCGATTGTCCATCCGGCCAGGTGCTCGGCCCATGCGGCCAGAAGCGGCCCGTCCCGTCGCCCTGTTTTGGGTCCTGCCGGTTGATGGCGTACTTCAGCCCCTGATTAAGCAGAAACGAATCGGCCATGGCCTCGGCGGAAAGCACCGCCGTTTCTCTCATCAGGCTGTTGTGCGTGGCATTGCCGATGAAGTAGCCCGCGCCCGCCGCCGCAACCGGCGCGTAAATCGCCCCGATATTCGACACCTTCTCAAAGCGGTCTTCGCGCTGCGCGTCGACTCCCAGCGAGCGCATCGCGTGCGCGTCATAGTCAATGGCCACGCCCGTCGCCACGCCGAAAGGAACCAGCCAGAAAAGGTCCTTTACCGAGGTCCGCGAGGGGCTCGCCAGAATCCCCACCTCATCCTGCGCAACGTGCAGCGCGCAGACCTTCGGCCTGCTCAGCAGGCATTCCGAAGGCAGCGCGTCCTGCGAATACGCGGCGGGTGCGGCAACCATGGCGATGAGAAGAAGAGCGGCGGGGAGTCTCATGTCGTTCTGAGATTAACATTCGCCGCGGCTTACAGCGGTTTCAGAATTACGGTGTCCCGAAGCCACCGCCATCAAGTGGTCTTTTCCTTTAAGAAAAGACCACACTGTACGACCCTCGAAACGGCTACATCAATTCTGAAACCGCTCTATTATGCGGACTGCTCCACCAGCGGCCCGTGCGTCTTCGCCGTGGGCGCGGGTTTCTTTTCTTCAGGCGGAGGCGCGTCGCCGACGCGCTTCACGTAGCTGCACGTAACATCGCTCTCCGCCGCGCCCTTTTTCGCGCGCTTCTTCGGAACAGCTTCCTCATCCGCCGACGGCTTTTTGTTGTTCGGGCACACCAGAAACACGCCCGACTTCAGCGTCTTCTCCAGCAGATACGGGCTGCCGCACTCGGGGCACTTCTTGTCCACCGGCTTATAGTTCGCCGTGAAGTCGCACTTCGGATACTCCGAGCAGCCATAAAACACGTTGCCGCCCCGCCGCGCCTTCTTCTCGACAATCTCGCCCTCTTTGCACTTCGGGCACTTCACGCCGATGGTGTTCTGCTTGATGTACTTGCACTTCGGATAGCCCGAGCACGAGATAAATTCCCCGTACTGCCCATTGCGCAGCACAAGCTGCTTGCCGCATTTCGGGCAGTACTCATCGAGCGGCTGCGCCGGCTTCTGCTGCTGCTTCTGGTTCAAACGGCGCACCGTCTTGCAGGGAGGATCCTCGTTATAGCCCGGGCACGCCATGAACGGCCCCCACGGGCCATTCCGCAGCACCATCACCCGGCCGCAGTTCTCGCAATACTCTTCTTCCTGCTCGGCTTCTTCACCCGGAGGCGCCATGTTCGGCTTCGCGTCGTAGTTCTCCTTGGTGAAGGTGCAGCTTCCGGGCTTCTTCTTGTCGTAGGCGCTGCACGCATAGAACGACCCGAACTTGCCCCACTTCAACACCAGCGGAGAACCGCACAAGTCGCACACCTGGTCGGTGGGCCGCTCCATGCGCTTGATGTCTTCCATCTGATCGCCCGCGACCTTCAACTCTTCCTCAAAGTAGCGGTAGAAGGCCTTCAGCAGGTCGGTCCATTTCTCCTTGCCCTCTTCAATGTCGTCCAGCTCTTCTTCCAGCTTTGCCGTGTACTGCTTGTCGAAGATGTAAGGAAAGTTCTTCACCAGCAGATCATTCACCACGTTGCCAATCTCGGTCGGAACGAACGGCCCGCTCCGCTTGCCGCCCATCTTCGCCACGTACTCGCGGTCCTGAATGGTGTTGATGATCGACGCATAGGTCGAAGGCCGCCCAATGCCGCGCTCCTCCAACTCCTTTACCAGCGACGCCTCGTTGTAGCGCGCTGGCGGTTGGGTGAACTTCTGCACGGCCTCCACCGCCTTGCGCAACTCCAGTTCAATCTTCGGCTCAATAAACTCTGGAATTGCTTCCGGCTCGCCGCGGCCCGCTTCGTTCCTTGCTTCGATCCTGGCCACCTGCTGCCGATACTGCTTCTTGGCGTCCGCCAGTTTGCCTTCGCGTTTGCGCACCGCCATCTGGTGAAGCTGCGCCTCCGTCGCAGGCGTCAACGGCTCGCCTTCGCGCATGCTGGGCAGTTCCTGGTCTTCGTCCCCATCGCCCTGCTTCTCGTCCTGATAGACCTTCAAATACCCATCGAACTTAAGCACCGACCCCGTCAGCCGAAAGTCATACGTCCGGTCGCTCTTCGCATCAATCGAGATGGTCGTCACGTCGTAGACGGCGGGCGTCATCTGCGATGCGACAAACCGCTGCCAGATCAGCTTGTACAGCTTGTACTGCTCATCGGAAAGGTGCCGCCGAATCTCGTCCGGGTGAAGCTCCGGCTCCGAAGGACGAATGGCCTCGTGCGCGTCCTGCGCGTCCTTCTTCGACTTGAAGACATTCGCCGAAGCGGGCAGATAGGCCTTCCCGAGCTTCGAGCCAATGTACTCGCGCGCCGTGTGGATCGCCTCGGGCGAGACCCGCGTCGAGTCGGTACGCATATAGGTGATGAGGCCGATCGTGCCCTTGTCGCCCAGCTCAATGCCTTCATAGAGTCGCTGCGCCACGCCCATCGTCCGCTTCACGCTGAAGCCCAGCTTGCCCGCCGCATCCTGCTGCAATTTGCTGGTGGTGAACGGCGCCGGAGCCGACCGTCTGCGCTCCTTCTTCTCAATCGAGCGGACCGACCACTTCGCCTCCGCCAGAGAATCCAGAATCCCGCGCGCCGTTTTCTCATCCGGCACCGCGGGCGCATTCACCGTATCAACTTTGGCGCGCGTGCCGTCCATGCCGATAAACTTCGCCGTGAACAGCTTGTCCTTCTTTTCATTCTGAAGAATGGCGTCAATCGTCCAGTATTCAACCGGAACGAACGACTTGATCTCTTCCTCGCGCTCCACAATCAGCCGCACCGCCACCGTTTGCACGCGGCCTGCCGACAGCCCCCGCCGCACCTTGTCCCACAGCAGCGGAGAAATCTGGTAGCCCACAATGCGGTCTAGAACGCGGCGCGTCTGCTGCGCGTCCACCAGGTGCTGGTCCACATCGCGCGCGTGCCGGAAGGCGTCCTTCACGGCGTTGGGCGTGATCTCGTTAAACGTGACGCGATGGATCGCTCCGTTCTTCACCGCCGGACGCAGCTCATCCGCCAGATGCGCGGCAATGGCCTCGCCTTCGCGGTCAGGGTCAGGCGCAAGATAAACACTGTCCGCGCTCTTCGCCAGCTTCCGCAGCCGGTCCATCACCTTCTCTTTGCCGGGAATCACAATCAACTCCGGCTCGAAGGTGCCGTGCGTTAGGTCCACGCCAATCTTGTTTTTGGGCAGGTCTTTCACGTGGCCCACAGAGGCCTCAACAACAAAGTCCTTGCCCAGATATTTGCTGATCGTTTTGGCCTTGGCGGGCGATTCGACGATCACGAGTGATTTGCTCATTCTTTTCCTTTACGACAGAAACGCATATTACCAGACGCGGCGGTGCATATTTGAGAAGCCCGGCGTCTCAAATTTCTCCATTACCATGACAGATGCGGACGGGTTCAGAAAGTTTTGACGTAGTTTTTACCCGGAAGTTGCCGGACACGCCCTGCGAGCTCCAGCTCGAACAGAGCAGTGAATATCTCTGAGGAACTGAGTTCAGGCTCCAGCTTTTCCATGATTTCGTCAAGTTGCAGCGCTTCGTCATGTCGAAGCAGGCCCATGATCCGGGCCTCCTGCGCGGGCATCGGTTCGCCCTGTTCCGGCCCCCCGCTGAATAAGGATGCGCCAGCCCCACTGCTGGATTCAGGCCCGTCTTCCGCCGTCAACTGCACGCGCACCGGAGTGGGCAGGTCCTCCCACACGTCCTCCCACGTGGCCGTGAGCTTCGCGCCCTGCTTAATCAGTGTGTTAGGCCCCCAGGCGTTCTTGTTCGTCACGTTGCCCGGCACCGCGTAAACGTCGCGGTTCTGCTCCAGCGCGCAGCGCGCGGTCACGCGCGTCCCGCTGTACTCTCCGGCCTCGATCACCAGCACGCCCACGCTCATTCCGCTCAGGATGCGGTTGCGTTTGGGAAAATTCTGCGGAGCCGGAAAAGTCCCCAGCGGCAATTCGGAAACAATCGCCCCGCCGCCCGCCACAATCTGCTCGGCGAGAGACTTGTTCTCCTTGGGATAGATCACGTCAACGCCCGTGCCCCACACGGCAATAGTGGGCCGCTTGGCGGCTATGGCTCCCCGATGCGCCGCCGTGTCGATGCCGCGCGCCATCCCGCTCAAAATAATCAGCCCGTGGGCCGCAAGGTCGCGCGAAAGCATCTCGGCCATGCCGGTTCCGTAAGGCGTGGGATGCCGCGTCCCCACCACGGCAATCGAAGGCTGCGCCAGCAATTGCGGATTGCCGCGAACCCACAGCAGCACCGGAGGATCAAAAATTTCCCGCAGGCGCTCGGGGTACGCTTCATCGGCGAAGGTCACGAAGCCGGCTCCAGTTTTCGCCAGCTCCTCAAGCTGCTGTTCGGCGGCCCGCCTCGCGGCCCCTTCAAAGATGAACTGCGCGCTCTCCGCCGGAAATTGCAGCGCTTCGATCTGCGTGAGGCTGAGCGAAAGAATCTTCGCGGCAGACTCCGCCCGCTCCATCGCGCGGAGAATGCGGCGCGGTCCGAGGCGCGGCGTCAGCGCCAGCGCCATCCAGGCGAGGCGCTCTTCCGTAACGGCGGGAGCAACGGGGGGAGTGGTCATTTCGTCTCGAAAGAAGACAGATGTGTTACTTTGGGCGGAATGATTCGGAGCCTAGCGGCGGCTTGGCTGGAAGTCAAGGGAATCCACAATCTTGGTAGTTACCAGCGGTTCACGGCAGACACATACGTCTTGGAGCCGCCGTGCTCATTGAGCGTTGCGCGGATGCTCGGGGCCAAACTCAATGACGCTATCGGGTAGTGGAAAGCCAAGATCGAGTTGGTCGTTCCATCGAATCTTCCCATCCAATTTTCTATTTAGCTTCACATAGAGTTCGACGCCTATAATTTCCAGTCCTAATTGCATTGCCTGAAACGCATCCACTCCGTAGACTCCCCATACCTTTTCATCTCCGATGCCGAGGATTTGGACTGGGCAGACGTAATCTCCGTTCTCCGCCCCTATACGAGGCGCTCCCATCAACACCTTTATCTGAACGGATGGATTTCCTTCGACGGTCAAGATTCTCTCGGCTACTATGGGACCCAACTCGTATTCACGCATTATTCAGACCTCGCCAAATCACAATCCATTCTGCCGCATTGTTACACTGGCGAGTGAGCCTGATTTCAAAAAAGCTGATCATCGCGGCCATCGACTTCGCCAATCCCGCACCGCTCATGTGGGACTTTGAACACCCTCCGCTGCGCGATGATCTGCTGACACGCTACGAAATTCACTCGTCCATGCCGTCGGAGTGCGCGCACCGTTTGCAGGCCGGCACGGCGGACATCGGACTGGTTCCCGTCGCGGCTTACGCCGCAATGTCCGGAGCGGCCATCGTTCCCCGCTGCGCCATCGCCTCACTCGACCACGTGCAGTCGATTCTGCTGGTGGTGCGGCATCGCGACGGCGTGCGCGGAATGAAGCGCGTCGCGCTCGACACTGCTTCGCTCACCTCGGCTGCCTACACGCGCATCTTCTTCAGCAAGCTCTGGAAGACCTCGCCCGAATTTATTCCCCACGCGCCTGACCTTGAAGCTATGCTGCGCGTAGCCGACGCCGCCCTGCTCATCGGCGATCCCGCGCTGCTGGCGCTCAAGGACAGC
>DASTXK010000129.1:0-15984 GCA_035765555.1 Acidobacteriaceae bacterium | reverse complement strand
GATGAGGTGTTTCGGCGCATGGGCAACAAGAAGACGCTCCTGGTTGCCCCCAAGCACGACTGGTATACCGATCTTCCGGCGCTCGAAAAGCTGGCGCAGCCGTTCCCGCAAATCAAAATCGAAAGTCCGGACGACTTTAATCGTTTTCCAAAATCAACCCAGAGCCTGGCCTTCGACTGGCTCGACCAGCAGCGGGGTTAACCTGGTTGCCGCCTAATTGACCCTTTTATACTGGAAGTCTGGAAACTCAGGTTGCAGACTTGAAGCAATACTGAAATCCGGGACTCCGCGAGTCCCGGATTTTGGCTGGAGGAGAGGCATTGGCCCAGTCATCCGAAGCGAAATCTTCAGACGACGTGCTGCGAAAAGCGGTGCAGGGGTGGATGTCCATTCTTGGTCCGGTGACTTCGCGTGGGCTGGCCATGCGTCTCGGCATGGATGCGGGCGAGGTCTGGAAGCAGATGCTGCGCCTCGAAATGTCCGGCACGATCCTGCGCGGAGTGTTCGAGGGGCCTTCAGGCGCGGTCTCGGATCACGATGTTGAGTGGTGCGAACGCCGCCTTCTACAGCGCATTCATAAGGCCACGCTTCAGAACCTTCGCCGCCAAATTGAGCCCGTCACCCCGTCGAACTACATGCGTTTCGTCCTGAACTGGCAGCACCTCGGCGCTCAGCGGCAGCTTACCGGCGAGGCCGGCCTGCTCGAAGCTCTGCGCGGGCTGGAAGGTTTTGAGGCCCCGGCGGTCGAATGGGAGCGGTCGTTGCTGCCACAGCGCGTTGCGAACTATGACCCGCGCTGGCTCGACACCCTGACTCTGACTGGTGTCGTGGGCTGGGGGCGCATCTCGCCGCATCCGGCTTTTGCCGCAATCGAGAGCGGCGGGCCCAAGCGAATCGTGCCCACTGGCGTGGCCCCCATCACGTTCTTCCTGCGCGAAGACGCGCTCTGGATGGACCTGTGTCTGGCGCGGCGCGAAATTCCCGAGGTGCACCTCACGGCCTCGCTCAGTGATCTCGCCAACCGCGCACGCAGTTATCTCGGCGAGCGCGGCGCCATGTTCCCCGGCGATCTCGCGCGGGTGCTGGGCGTGACCGCCGATGAAGCGGCGCACGCCTTGTGGGAGCTTGTCGCCGCCGGACTCGTCACCGCCGACGGCTTCGACAGCCTGCGCGTACTTGTCGATCCCCGTCGAAAGAAGCTATTCGCGGCACCCGCCGGGATGAGGCGCGCCGCGCGCCCTTCGGCGGGCCGCTGGAGTATGCTGTGCGCGCCCGATGCCAATGAGCAGTCCGCACAGTGGCGCGAAGGGGCGATTGAGTCCGCCTGCCATGTGCTGCTGCGGCGCTACGGCGTCGTCTTTCGCGACCTCATGGAGCGCGAAACGGCCATGCCGAAATGGCGCGAGTTGCTGGGTATGTTCCGGCGCATGGAGGCGCGGGGCACAGTACGAGGCGG
Organism: Acidobacteriaceae bacterium; assembly: GCA_035765555.1. Classification (GTDB taxonomy): domain Bacteria; phylum Acidobacteriota; class Terriglobia; order Terriglobales; family Acidobacteriaceae; genus Silvibacterium. The sequence continues at coordinate 14,528 of DASTXK010000129.1, read as the reverse complement.
ACGGTTCGTTTCCGGCTTCGGCGGCGAGCAATTCGCATTGCCCGAGGCGCTGGAGTCGCTGCGCGCGTCGCGGCGGGAATCAGGGACAAATACAGTTACATATTCCGCAGCGGACCCCATGAACCTCATAGGCGTGGTAATTCCGGGCGAGCGTGAAGCGGCCGTTCCGGGCCGCTCCGTCAGTTGGCCCGCGCCCGCAACAGCGGCGGATGCTCCCGCGCCGCTCCCGAATGGGGCACTTCCTTTTCCGCTCGAAGGCGGCGCTCGGCCTGATCCGCCTCAGCCTCTGATCGAAGGCGAGGACTACATCATGGAAGGGCCATACTTGGTATTCACGGCGGCCTATCACCTCAAGCGCGGTTATTGCTGCGAATCCGGATGCAGGAATTGCCCCTGGCGGATCGTGAAGGATTCCGGCGAAGCGCAAGATACGTGAGTTGCTTTGTCGCCGGGAAATGGGAGCTGATGCCCGTTGCCGGGTTGCTACACCGGAATCAAACGCCTTGCCCGACTCATGCGACACTATCCGGCCTGTGTACGGGAGGGCCCAGCTCCCAGCGGCCCACGTTAGTTTAGTTCAATTCCCCGAAGTCGGTTTCTGCGTTGTGGCCGCCGCAGCAACCGCCGCCGGATGGACCAAAATCGCTGTTCGCGGGAAGCTAAAGCTGCCCGTTGTGTCATCAATCACATTGATCTGGCAGGTGTACTGGCCGGGCTGGAAGCTGCTCAGCGGCACGTCAAATTGGAAGACGATGGCCTTGCGATCCGGCTCGTTGAGTTCTGTGGCCTGAATCAGCGGCGTCTCAAAGGCCTTCACGCCGTTCCGGAGAAACTCAATGCTGGTCAGCACGTGCGTCTTCGGAGACTTGTCCGGCGAGTAGACCTCGTAGAGAAAATAAAGATGCTGGTTCTGCCGGAAGACGTGCGCCAGGTTCGGCACAAGCTCTTCGCCGTCATGCACCATGGGGTTCGTGTTGCGTTTGGGAACGGCGATGCGCTGACTCGCCAGCAGCACTGAACTCATCTTGAGCGGGACCTTGCGCAGATCGGGCACGTTGATGTCAGTCTCAAACGACCCCATGTGCCCGGTCTCGTTCTCGCGCACCACAAACTTCAGGTGGTATTTGCCGACGGGCAGGTTAAATCCGGTGGAGTACTGCACGTTCTTCTGGCGCACCTGCTGCGACTCGTCAATATTGAGCTTCACGGTCTGGCGCGCCTGCCCAATCACGTGGCCCGCGGAGTCCTTCACCTCGCCAATCACGTCGAGTGTTGCCTTGTCCTTGTCGCCGCCCTTCACAAATGGAATTTGCGAGCCCGGCACGACAATGGAAACCGGAATGTAGTAGTGCGTCTCATCGGTGCGGAAATACCATGCCTGCAGGTACACCGCTACGTCGGTCGCGGGCATGTCGCTGGCAAGCTGATCTTCAAGCTGCTGCTCGCGGTTCTGCCGGTTGGAGTGCTTAAAGTCAGCCGGGGCGTAGTAGCCTTTGCGGAATTCCAGCTTCACGTCCGAGCGGTCCACTTTGATCGAAAGCCTGCGATAGCGACCGTCCTGGCGCTGATCGGTCGAGCGGAAGCCGAGCACATAATAGGCCGAAGTGTCGCGCTGGATTTGCTGAAACGCCGGGCCGAAGTCGTTCGAGTCGAAGAACGCCTTGCCCCCGGTGTCGGAGGAAAGCGTGGCCATCACTTCCTGCGTGTTGAAGTTCGAGTTCAGATTGTTTTGCAGCGATGTTCCGTTGTAGCTGTTCGCTCCACGCAGGCTCCCGGTGGAAGCGTCGCCCAGCGGGCTGATCGCCTCAAGCCCACGCGAATCCACGCTGTAGATCGACAGGTTTGCGCGCACGGCGGCGTTGATGGCCGAGCGCAGCGAAGCCTGGTTCTCGATCCCGTTGCGCTGAATCCCGCCCGAGAAGTACAGCATCGACTTCTTCTCCTGGATTCCGGCGAGCGACTTTGAAATTGTGGCGATAGCGAAAAGCTCGCGGTCGGTGTTCAGGTCGTTGAATTCGCTTTCGTCTGGCGAGTAGGAAGTGGCGTCCTCAACCTGATTGGCAGAGGTGTTCGAACCCAATCCTTGCGCCGACGCGCCGGAGTAGTTATTCACCGCATTCAGCAGCAGTTGCTTGTTCTGCGTGAAGTCCTGATCGATGGAAAGTTCCGTGTCGAGCGAAACCACGGCGACAATGTCGGCGGGCTTCATCTGCTTATTGATGTAGTTGCGGGCCGCGTCCTGCGCGCGCTCAATGTCCTCGGGCTGCATGGAGACCAGGTCAAAGAACATCACGATGAGCCGGTGATTGCGCAGCTCTTCGGGGCTTGCCACTCCGGCCTTCGCGTTGAAGATGCTCTGGCCGTTGATGGTGGCCTCGTTGAGCGGAGCGGCCTGGTCCACGCTTTCAAAATCGAAGCTGGAAATGCGCTGCGTCTTGCCGTTTTCCTGAAGGGTGAAGTCTTTGGCCGTAAGCCCGCGGACCACTTCACCTGTCTTCTTGTCGCGCACCACAACATTGGTCAGCACAATGTCGCTGTTCACTTTGAGGGTGAACTGCGACTCCGTGGTGGACGGCTGCTGCTGCGCGCCTGCGAAGGGGGCCAGCGCGAGCGCCAAAGCGAGAGCGAGATATGCTTGTTTCATCGCGGGTCTCCTTAGAATCTGTACCGCGCCGTAAAACTAAACTGGCGCATGGGGGCAGCGGAGGTCACTTCGCCGTAGGTTGCGGAGCCGACCGAGGTGTCCACGCCGGAGTACTGAACGGTGTTGAAGAAGTTGTTGATGTTTGCGCGGACTTCCATCGTTTGCATTTCGCCGAACCGATGGGTCTTGGAAAGCGAAACGTCCATTGACACCGTCCCCGGGCCGGGAATAGAAAAGCGTGACGCGGTGCCGTAAGTGTTCGCCGGAGTAGTGAAGGCCGCCTTGTTGAACCAATTGTCCAGCGTGCCTCCGCCTTTGGTCAGCGAAACGCCCTGCACGCGGTCCGGACGCAGCGACCCGGTGCTGCCGCGCGCCACGTCAAGAATCGCGGCCTCGTAACTCGGCGTCAGCGGATTGCCGGTCGAGAAGCCGAAGTCTCCGGAGAACGACAGCCCATTGAGCGCCTGCGAAAGAAAGTTGCCGTTGGTCAGGTAGTGTTCGTCCGGACCAAAGGGCAGCTCGTAAACAAAATAGCCGTTCAGTTTATGACGCACGTCAAAGCTGGAGTTAGACTCTTCCGCAAGCAGGTTCTGCCAGTTCTGCGCGATTCCGGCGGAAGTGCCTCCGTTGCCGCCAATAGAGGTGGCATTGTCGATGGAGTGCGAATAGGTATAGGTCGCACCCAGGCCGATGCCGTTCTGCATCCGTTTGCGCAGCCGCACGGCGAGCGCGTTGTAGTTGGAGAAGGCGACCGAGTCCTCGTAGTTGTACAGCACGCCGCTGAGGGACTCCGTTGCGGTGCGCCCCGGCGCGTTCACGATGTCCAGGTGTGTGCCCTTCGATCCGTTGTAGCCCACATTCAGCACAATGCCCATGGGCATCGTGCGCTGCAAGTCCAGGAACCACACCTGCACGTAAGGCAGCCGGTAGTTCTTGTTCACCGCGTAGTTGCCTTCAGTCTGTGGAGCGGGGAAGCCGTTGGCCAGCGTCACAGTGGGCGCGCCGGTGCTGGTGTTCTCGTTCGTCTGCACGTTGGCGAACGGCGGCTGGAAGGCGAAGTAGCGCACGAAGTTCGCGTACTGGCCATTGGTGTAGTTGATGCCGTAGCCGGTGCGGATGACCGTCCCTTTCAGGGTCCGCCATGCCAGCCCCACGCGGGGCGAAAAGTCGAGCTTCTGCGGCTTCACCAGCGTGCGCGGAAATTTCCCGCTGAAGGGGCCGATGCTGTTGGGCGTGACGGTCGCCACCTGGCTGAAGTTGTCGCCGGTGTCAAGTGTGGCCAGATGGTCGTACTTCTCCGAGTAGGGCGAGAAGTATTCGTAGCGGAGTCCGACGTTCAGGCTCAGGTTCGAGCGAACGCGCCAGTCGTCCTGCGCGTAGGCGTCGATGATGTTCTCCCGCAGATACGACTTCTGATAGGGCGCCTGCAGGCTTGTTTGCTGCGGCATTCCCAGCAGCAGGTCGGCCAGCGACGATCCGCTGGCCGCCTCGCCCGCCGGAATGTTGGGGTCGGTCCCGGGGGCCTCCGTGTAGAGGCCGGTAAAGGTATAGGTGCCGGTGGAGTTGGTCTGCCCCATGAGATCAAGATGCACGCGATGCACGTCCGCCCCAAAGCGAAAGTTGTGCTTGTTGTGCCTCCACGACAGCCTTTCGGAAAGCTGGATCGTCTGATTTGTGCGGAAGCTCGGCTGCTGTTCCCTCATGCTGGTGAACTGGTTGAGCGTGACGTTCGGCAATCCATAGAGCAGGGGATCGATGGGCAGGCCATTGAGCCCTATCTCAGCGGCCACGTTCGTGGCATTGGTAAAGTTGTTCAGCGTTTGCGAGTTGCTCCGGTTCCAGCGCAGGTCCAGGCTGTTTGTGGTCCGTCCTTTGCTGATGGAATAGCCGAGGCCCAGCGAGTAGCTGTGGGTCTGCGACTTGCCGCCCAGCGTGGGGAAGATATTCAGGTTATCGTCCGCGGAGTGGCTGTAGTTGTAGTTCGCATTCACGTTTTGGCGAATGCCTTGGGCCGCTGCTCCCCCGCCGCGCCGCCCGAAACCCCTCATTCCGGCGCTGCTGGCGCCAAAGTTGTGTGTGAGGCGCGCGCCAAAAGTCGTGGTATTGGTCTGTGCGGTCGCAACCGCGCGATAGTTCTGGAATTGTCCCGGCAGGTTCGGCAGCGGAACGTAACTCAGCAGCTTGGTGGCCTGCGTGGAAACGCACTCGCCGGGAATGGTGTTGTTCGCGAACGGCTGGCCCGCGTTCGGGTCGCCCGCATAGCAGCCGGGATCATAAAGCGTGATCGGCTGACCGCTCTGCGTCGTCAGGTTCTGGAAATTCCCCGCGCGCTCGTCGGCTGTTGGAACGGTCCCGTATTGATTGAACGGCGAGGAGGACCGCTGACCTGAAAGTGTCAGGAAGATGAAGTCGTGCGTGTCGTTTTCGATAAGCTTCGGAATATACGGCACGCCCATCAGCATCGCACCAAAGCGGTTGGACGAGTACGCCGGCTGGTTGAGCTCGCGTCCGCGAATGGCGAACGGCTCGGCGTTCAGCGCGGAGTTGCCGCCATCCCAATAAATCATTCCATGAGGCTGGTTGGGGTTGAAGCGCCGGAAGTTCCCGCCGCGCCCGCCGCGAAAGCCGCCTCCTCCGCCTCCACCGAATCCGCGTCCGCCTCCGCCGCCTCCTCTGCCGCCCCGGCCTCCTCCACCGCCGCCACCGCCAAAGCTGCTGGAGGCATCCGGGCCGCCCGCGTCGAGCCTGTCGCCGCGGTCGAATCCCGCAAAGGGGCTGGTGTAGCCGGTCTCTCCAGCCACGGCGACGGACTCGCCCGAAAAGTCACTGTTGCCTGCTACGGTAGGAAGTTGGGTGTCGTTGCCCGCCTCACTCCCCGCAGTTGCGGCGGCGATCATGTCCGCCCCGGCGCCTTCCAGCGAAAGGCTTTCCGTGCCGCGCCCGGAATACTGCCGCGCCTGGGCCCGCTGCTCGCGCTGTTCCTGCTGCGCCGCGCGGGAGGCCAGCGTCAGCTTAAAATCCACCTGCTTGTTGTTGGCCGCACCGTTCAGCAGTGCGTCCTGAGTGCCCGCGGCAAAGGCCGCCAACTCTGCCCGCACCACATAGCGCCCATTTTGCGGAATTGCCAGACTGTACGCGCCAGTGATGCTTGTCGCCGCCGAATATTTCTTCCCGGTCAGCGTATTGGTGGCGGTCACGGCGACGCCCGGCAGTGGAAGCGCGCCGGACATCACCGTGCCGCGGATCACGCCGCCCTGCGAAACCGGCCCGCTCGCGACGACCGGCGCTGAAGCCGGAACCGCCGCGGCAGATGCCGGAGGGGTGATTGGGCCTTGTGTCTGCGCGCCCAAAAACGCGGGCGCGGCCAACGGGGACACGAGGAGCAACAGGGAGAGCGAGATGGATCTCTTGGTCATGGAATTTAGTTGTTGGTGCCGGAATCGTTAGTGTTTTGGGAGCCGGAGCGTTGCCGTCCCATTCCCATGCCCATGCCGCCGCGCCCTTCGCTCACTTGCGTCGCCACAAAGGTCCCGTTGTGAAGCGCGCCGCGCGCGTTGATTTCGTCGCCAACTTTGATATCGGCCAGCGTAATGTCTTCGCGGCGACGCCGGAAGGATGTGTTTTCATCGACGGCCACGGTCTGGGTCACGCCGTCCGTGCGTTTGATTGTGATGTTGGTTCCGCTTATCGACTGCACTGTGCCCGCCGTCCACGTCTTGCCAAACTCGGCTTGCATCTGCTCATAGCGGGCCTTGTCCATGACAATGACGAACATCGCACCCACGGTGTGCGCCTTCGCGTCCTTGTCGCCCATGGCCGCGATCATGTCTCCGGGACGCAGATCGCTGATGGAGATCTGGTCGCGCTGCTTGCGGAAGCGCGTGTTCGGCCCGGTGGATACCGTGTACACTTCTCCTTCCTTTGTTTTCACCGTAATGGTGTTGCCGGAAACGGCTGTCACATCTCCCTGGATGCCGCGGTCCTGCATGTTCCGCATCTGCGAGTTAAGTTGAGTGGAAAACTGCGGAAGGCAAAATGCCGCCGCGACTAGCAGTGAAGCTAAGGTACGAACGTGCGCTTTCATGTGGAGGCCACTTTCTGGAACAGGGTGCAATCTGGTGGGATAGACGCCAAACCTGAGCGGCGGGACGCAGTAGCTGAAAATGTTTTCTTAGAAAATAATTATGTAAGTCTGTGGAACCTCGGGACGGGTTTCCCCATCCGATGAACCAGCGGCCCCAGGCAGCAGCGGAGCGCCGGGGCACCACCTGGGGCAACACTATAGCCGCACCACGTTCTAACTAAAGGGGGGTATTGCCTTGAAGTCAACTCTTGCGGAAGCGCTGCGCTCCGGTCTTGATCGTCAATTTTGGAATGTGCGGCGGCAAACCGAATCCCTTTGTGAACCGCTCTCACCCGAAGACATGATGGTTCAGTCGTGCCCTGAAGCGAGCCCTGCCAAATGGCACCTGGCCCATACGACCTGGTTTTTTGAGACGTTCGTTCTTTCGGAGTTCGCTCCGGCATATCGGCCCTTCGACCCTGACTTCCGCTGGCTCTTCAACAGCTACTACAACGCGGTTTCCGAGCAGCCGATCAAGCAGTTGCGCGGATCATTCTCGCGTCCCTCGCTCGAAGACATCCTCGCCTATCGCGCCTTTGTGGATGCCGCCATGTTGCGTCTTATCAAAAGCGAGGTGCCGGAACAAGTGGAGCGCCGCATCACGCTCGGCCTGCATCACGAGCAGCAGCACCAGGAACTGCTCGCCTACGATATCAAGAATGCTTTCTGGTCGAACCCGCTCCATCCCGCCTATCGCGACGGCGCGCTGCCGGAACCGGGTCAGAGCGAGCTAGTGCAGTGGATCGGGCACGAAGGCGGTCTGGTGGAAATTGGCCACAGGGGCGACGGCTTCTGCTTCGACAATGAGCAGCCCCGGCATAAGGTTTATCTCAAACCGTTCGAGCTGGCCTCGCGGCTTGTAACCTGCGGCGAATACCTCGACTTCATGCGCGACGGCGGCTACGAGCGGGCCGAGCTTTGGCTTTCTGACGGATGGGACACCATTCGCGCGCAGCAGTGGCACGCTCCGCTCTACTGGTTTGAGGAAGACGGCGCGTGGCGCGTCTTCACCCTGCGGGGTTCCGTTGCGCTGAGTGACATGATCACGACGCCGGTTTGCCACATCAGCTACTACGAGGCGGACGCCTTCGCCCGCTGGGCGCGGAAGCGACTGCCGACGGAAGCCGAATGGGAGATCACGGCGGAAGGGCTTCCGGTCAAGGGCAATCTGGTAGAGTCCGGCGTGCTGCATCCCATTGCGGCGAAGCAGGCGAACGGCCTGCAACAGATGTTTGGAGATGCCTGGGAGTGGACGGCCAGCGCGTATCTTGGGTATCCAGGCTATGCGGCGCTACCGGGCGCGCTCGGCGAATACAACGGCAAGTTCATGAGCAATCAGATGGTGCTCCGAGGCGGCTCGGCGGTGACTCCGGACCAGCATGTTCGCGCCACCTATAGAAATTTCTTCGCGCCCGCGTCACGCTGGCAGTTCTGCGGTGTGCGCCTGGCCAATCGACAGGAGTAACCGGACTCTCAATGCACAATCTTTCTTCTGTGGTCATACTGCCGGAAGCGGCTTCCACTCCCATTGGGGCTGAAGTCTATCGCGGCCTCACGGACGTGCCCAAACATCTGTCGCCTTGGCTTTTTTATGACGAGCGTGGCTCGCAGCTCTTTGAGGCCATCACGCGCCTGCCCGAGTACTACCTGACACGCACCGAGCGCGGCATCTTTGCGCATAATGCTATTGAGATTCTGGAGTCCGCCAGCTGCCTTCCGCTCACCATTGTCGAGCTTGGCGCGGGCACGGCGGAGAAGACCGGCCTGTTGCTTCAGGCTGCCGTCCGCCGTCAGGGTGCGGTGGACTACGTCCCCATCGATGTCTCGGAGACGGCGTTGGACGCGGCGAAGCAGCACCTTGAGGCGGAGATTCCTGGCGTGCGGGTGGCCGCGCGTGTGGCCGACTACACGCAGGGCATCGCGGAGATTCCCTCGCCAGGTCGGCGGCGGATGGTGCTCTATATCGGGTCGAGCATCGGCAACTTTGAGCCTGCGGACGGGGTGCGGGTGCTGCGCGAGGTGCGGAAGAGGCTTGTTCCCGGCGACCTGCTTCTGCTGGGCGTGGACCACGTCAAGGACGCGCCGACGCTGCTGCGCGCTTATGACGATGCGGCGGGAGTGACCGCCGCATTCAACAAGAACATGCTCGTCCGCATCAACCGCGAACTGGGAGCGAACTTCAATCCGAGGCTCTTTCGGCACCGTGCAAAGTGGAATGCGGAGCGGTCGCGGATTGAGATTTATCTGGACAGTGTGATCGCGCAGGAGGTCAGCATTCCAGCGCTCGACCTGGAAGTGAACTTCGCGCGCGGCGAAGCAATTCATACCGAAAATAGTTACAAATTCACCCCCGAAAGCATTGGAGCAATCATCGAGCGCGCCGGGTTTGCCGTGACCCAGCGCTGGACCGACGAGCAGGAATGGTTCGGCGTGTACCTGGCAGCGAGCCGATAGAGCAGCGGCATCTTATCTCCCAAGGGAGGATGCCATGGCTGGCCACGATGATCCCCACACCCACAGCGCCAACATCCGGGAAATGCTGTCGAACGTGATTGAGCACGCCCGGGAAGACATTAACAAAGTTGATGACCCGAGCGCCCGGGCCCTGTTTGAAACCACAGCCGAGGTGCTGATTGGGCTGCGCACCGCCTATGAGCATTTCGAGCAGAAAAGCGAGGCCGCCTGGCGAAAGGCGGGCTAGGTCAGGGGCGGTTCAGGTCACGGTGCTATGATGCCAACTGAAGTCGGACAACCCTGGAGGTGTTCCGATGAATGTTCATCTCATTGCTGAAATCTGTGCCGGAGTGGCCGTCGTCTCCACAATTGTGTGGATGGTTATCGGAGCCAAAGGTATCAATCTGCTGCGCGACATCCGCGACCAAATCAAGACCCAACGGCGCGACTAGCCGCATCCATCGAACCGATTCAAAAGAAGATTTCTTTTCGTCCGTCTCGATTCAGATCTCGGATAATCGGATCCCACTCTTCCGCACAGTACCCATACCGGACGCACAGTTCCTCTTGCAGTGATCTTTCAGACATTTGACTGCGCGATAAAGCGCGGTTCACAGACAAATCAAATCAATGTTTTTAGAGATAACTAAGCTTCGCGTCTTTGCCTTGCTTTCATCCTTGTAGGTTCTGCTCATAGATGTGTGCCCTAATCCCTGTTCCTAATACCTAACCCCTGCTGTACTCTCCGCTTTTGCCTCCTGTCTTTTTCTCCAGCCGGATTTCCCCGATCACGATTCCTTTGTCCAGCGCCTTGCACATGTCGTAAATGGTGAGCGCGGCGACGGAGGCGGCGGTGAGGGCCTCCATTTCAACTCCGGTTTGGGCTGTGGTTGCAGCGGTGGCCCGGACCTCGATTCCGTCCTTCACGACTTTGGTCTCTACCTCTATATGCGTCAGCGGCAGCGGATGGCACATCGGAATCAGCTCCGATGTCTTCTTCGCGGCCTGAATGCCGGCAAAGCGGGCGACCTCCAGCGGATTGCCTTTGGGGTTTTGCGGCAGCGCGTCCAACACTTCGGGCTTCATGGCCACGAAGGCGCTGGCTTCGGCGGTGCGGCGGGTGTCCGGCTTGCCGCTTACATCCACCATGCGGGCACGGCCTTCATCGTCATAATGCGAGAGCTTCATAGAAGCAGGGTACAGGGCGAAGTGCCCAGGGTACAGAGCATAGGGCAGGAACATTGAAGCGTTCCGGCAAATAAATTAGGACGAAGATGCTTTGCGAGCGCACTGGTAGCGGCTGTGCCTTTAAGATAGGTTCGAGAGACTCCGATGGCCCTGCGCAAACCCAAACCCGACCCGCGTGACCGAGTGATCGTTGCGCTGGATGTGCCGGATTCGCGGCGAGCGTTGGATTTAGTGGAGAGGCTCGACGGTCTCATCCAATGGTTTAAGGTCGGATTGGAACTCTATGTTTCTGAAGGGAATGCTATCGTCGGCGCTCTCCGCGACAAGGGCCATTCCGTGTTCCTTGATCTCAAGCTCCACGACATCCCGAACACTGTCGCCGGGGCGGTCCGTTCCGCCTCGCGGGCTGGAGCGCAGATGCTGACCATTCACGCTGGGGGTGGCCCAGCCATGATGACTGCGGCGGCGGAAGCGGCGGCAGGACTGGATTCTGCCCCTCAACTCCTTGCCGTCACGGTCCTCACCAGCATGGATTCAGCCCAGTTGCAGGCCGTCGGCGTTTCCGGCGACCCCGCCGATCAGGTGCTGCGGCTCGCCCATGCCGGATGGGACTCCGGCATTCGCGCCTTCGTCTCCAGCGCGCAGGAGGTCGGAGCCATGCGGCGGGCCTTTCCCGAAGCCACGCTGGTCATTCCCGGAATCCGTCCAGCGGGCGCGTCCGTGGGCGACCAAAAGCGTGTCGCGACTCCTGCCGCAGCCCTCGCAGCCGGGGCCGATTACCTCGTCATTGGACGCCCCATTACCCAGGCGCCCGACCCCGCCACCGCCGCCGCCGCGATCCTGGACGAAATCCGGCAGTAGCGCCGCTGGTGTATTCTCAAGTCGCCCATGAGAATCGACAGCATCATCCTCCGCGAACTGAATATCCCGCTCGTCCAGCCCTTTGAAACCAGCTTTGGCGTTACGTCGGACCGCCGCGTTTTGCTGGTTGAAATCAGGGCCGAGGGGCTGACCGGCTGGGGAGAATGCGTGGCCGGCGAGCACCCCTACTACTCCGAGGAGTCGATTGATTCGGCCTGGCAGGTCACGCTTGCCGAGCTTGCGCCCATGCTCGTTGCCGCCGACCCGGCCCACGGAGGCAAGTGTCCCGGCATCTTTCGCAAGGTGCGCGGCAACCGCATGGCCAAGGCCGCGCTGGAAAACTCCGTCTGGGACCTTGAGGCCCAGATGCGCGGCATTCCGCTGGCCGAGCTTCTCGGCGGCACGCGCGAGACCATCGCCTGCGGGGTCTCCATCGGCATTCAGCCCACGCTGGAGCGGCAACTGGCCGAGATCGAGAAGGAGCTTGCCGCTGGCTATCAGCGCATTAAGCTCAAGTGCCGCCCCGGATGGGACACGACGGTCTTCGAGGCCGTCCGCAACCGCTGGCCGGAGATTTTGCTGAGCTGCGACGCCAACTCCGCCTACCGGCTCAAAGACGTGGACCACATCGCTACCTGGGACACGTTCCGCCTGCTCATGATCGAGCAGCCGCTATGGGCCGACGACTTCTATTTCCACTCCATGCTGCAAAAGCGGCTGGCCACGTCCATCTGCCTCGACGAGTCCATTCGCAACCGCCGCGACGCTCTGGCCGCCCTTGAGATGGAGTCCTGCCGGGTCATCAACATCAAGGTGGGCCGTGTGGGCGGATTCAGCGAGGCCATCGCCGTCCACAACGCCGGGCACGAGCGGGGCGTCCCGGTTTGGTGCGGCGGGATGCTCGAAACTGGCATCGGACGCGCCCACAACATCGCCCTGTCCTCGCTGGAGAACTTCCGGCTGCCCGGCGATGTTTCGGCCTCCCGCCGCTACTGGAAGCAAGACATTATCGACCCTGAGGTCGAGGTCTCGTCGCAGGGCGAAATTCAGGTACCCGACTCGCCGGGACGCGGCTTCGAGGTCCGCGCCGACCTGGTGGAAAGACTGACCGTGCGCAAAGAAGAGGTCCGGACGCTTGCAGTCGCGTAAGCGGGATTCACAGGAATTCACCTTCTTGCAGCGCATCGCGCTGGTTGTAGTGCCGCCGCTGACTGCTCTGGTTCTGGCCGTTATTGGCGTGACGCTGCGTTTCAGGGTCATCGCGGAGGAGGGTGCCGAGCCCCCGCGCCCCTACGCACACGGAATCTACTGCTACTGGCACCGCTGCACGCTGGCCGCCGCGTGGTACTTCCGCAAATACGGCTGCACAATCCTGATCAGCCGCAGCTTCGACGGCGAGCTGATTACACGGGCTTCGGCGCTGCTCGGCTACCGCAGCGTGAGGGGGTCCAGCACGCGCGGCGGCGCGGCAGGGCTGCTGGCTTTTCAGGACGTGGTGCGGAGAGGGACGCCGGCGGTGTTTACCGCGGACGGCCCACGCGGCCCGATCTACCAGGCCAAGATCGGCCCAGTGAAGCTGGCGCAGATCACGGGCGCGCCCATGGGCAGCTTTTATCTGCTGCCGGAGCGGGCCTGGGTGCTGAAGTCGTGGGACCGGCTGCTGGTTCCGAAGCCGTTTTCCCGGGTGGTCATTTGCTGGTCGCGGATGATTGCCGCTCCTCCCAAAGAGGCGGACGACGCGGCGCTCGAAGCTGTCCGGCGGGAGTTGAACGATGCTTTGGAGCGGGCCCGCGCCAGCGCCGAAGCGTACTTCGCCGGATAAAATCTCGGTAGTGTTAGTTTCCGATTTTGACTACGATTTGCCGGGCGAACTGATCGCGCAGCAGCCGCCGGAGGAGCGCTCCGGCGCGCGCATGTTGGCTCTCAACCGCGAGACCGGAGAGTATGCCGACCGCATGTTCCGCGATTTTCCCGAGATGCTGCGCGAAGGCGACCTGCTTGTTCTGAACGACAGCCGCGTGATTCCGGCGCGGCTGTATGCGCGTCGCGAGCAGGCGCACGGAAGCCCCGATCGTGAGCGCGGCAAGCAGCCCACGGGTCGCGTGCAGGTCTTCCTGACCGAGCAGACGGGCGAATGGGAGTGGAAGGCACTGGTGCGTCCCGGTCGAAAGGTGCTGCGGGGCGAAGCGCTCCTGTTTGGCGAAGGCCAGCTTCGGGCCGAAGTCACTGAACACGGCGACTTCGGCGAGCGGACGCTGCGCTTCGATCCAGTAGACGATTTTTTCGGAGCGGTCGAGGCGCTGGGCCACGTTCCGCTCCCGCCCTATATTCATCGCGACGATGCGGACACCGACCGCGAGCGCTACCAGACGGTCTATGCGCGGCAAAAAGGCTCGGTGGCCGCTCCCACCGCTGGCCTGCACTTTACGCCGGAGATTCTTGACCGAATCCGCGCTCGTGGCGTCCGGATCGCCTATGTCACGCTGCACGTCGGCCTAGGGACATTCGCGCCGGTTCGAGTGGATCGGGTCGAGGACATCCATCTCCACACCGAGCGCTACACCCTGCCGGAGGAGACAGCGAACGAACTGAATGCGGCCCGGCGCGAGGGCCGCCGCATTGTTGCTGCTGGAACCACCACCGTCCGGACACTGGAGCATTGCGCGCTTGCGGGCGAGTTCAAGCCGCACTTCGGCAGCACGGATATTTTCATCGCGCCGGGATTCCAATTCCGAGCAGTCGGCGCTCTGCTGACGAACTTCCACCTGCCGCAATCGACGCTGCTGATGCTGGTGAGCGCGTTTGGCGGGCGCGACCATGTGCTGGCCGCCTATCGGCACGCAGTCGCAGAGCGATACAGGTTTTTCTCCTATGGAGACTGCATGTTTCTCTCCTGAGCAGTCGGGGCAGTAGACTCAAACCGATGCCGTCTAACGCGACCAAGCCGCCCGTCTTCCTGCTCGATTCCATGTCGTTCATCTTCCGCGCCTACCACGCCATGCAGCGGCAGCGGCCCATGTCCACGCGCACAGGAGTGCCTACGGCAGCTACCTACGTCTTCGTGAACATGCTGAACAAGCTGCGTCGAGACTTCCAGCCCGAGTACTTTGCCGCTGTCTTCGACGTGAGCACGCCGGTGTTTCGCGACGAGCGTGCGAAGGCCATGACTACCATCCGCAAGTTCAACATCAAGACGCAGTCCTTCGAGGAAGTCGACTACGCCGGATACAAGGCCAACCGCGCAGAGATGCCTCCCGA
>DASTXK010000128.1:0-5981 GCA_035765555.1 Acidobacteriaceae bacterium | reverse complement strand
CCAGGTGCTCAGCGGCCTGAAAGCCGGCGATGAGATCGTGACCGGAACCTTCAGCGTGCTGCGCGACATGAAGAACGACGCGCTCGTGAAACGCGACAACACGCCGCGAGCGCAAAATCAGCAATCGAATTCGGACTCCTCGTCCTCTTAGTTCTCTAATATAAAGAGAAGGCGAAAGTGGCGATTCAACCGGGAGGCAGGAGCGAGGCTATGGCCATCGACACCACAGAGGAAGCCGCAGGAAGGTCCGCGACCGAGGTTCCGTCCGGCGATGTGATCGTAGTTGAGGACCTGTGGAAGATTTACAGCATGGGCGAGCAGGAGGTCCATGCGCTGCAGGGCATCTCGCTTCGTATCCGCCACAACGAGTATGTGGCGATTATGGGGCCATCCGGCTCCGGCAAGTCGACGCTGATGAACCTGATCGGCTGCCTCGATACGCCGACCCGCGGACGGTACTGGCTGAGCGGGCATCTTGTGAGCGACCTGAATGATGACGAGCTGGCCCGCATCCGCAATAAGGAAATTGGGTTCGTCTTCCAGACCTTCAACCTGCTGGCTCGCGCAACCGCGCTCCAAAATGTGGAGCTGCCGCTCATCTACAACGGCACGCCCGCGGCCGAGCGCTTGGAACGCGCCGCGGAGGCGTTGCGTTCGGTCAATCTTGAAAGCCGCATGTACCACAAGCCCAACGAGCTTTCCGGAGGACAGCGGCAGAGGGTGGCGATTGCCCGCGCACTGGTGAACCGGCCCTCCATTATTCTGGCGGATGAGCCGACCGGGAACCTCGATTCCAAGACCGGCGACGAGATCATGGCGCTGTTCGATCATCTGCACGCGCATGGCAACACCATTGTCATCGTGACTCACGAGCCGGATATTGCCGAGTACGCCAACCGCGTGGTCCACATTCGCGATGGAAAGATCTTCTCCGACCAGCCCTCCGCGAAGGCGATGCAGACTTCCGAAGGATGATCCCGAGGTGCGCGAAATTTTCCCGCCAGGCTAATCTTCCTGGGCTGTGCCGCCGATAAGCTCTCCAGATCATCGGGAGAGCCAATTGCATCACGCCGCCCATTCTATTGACGACACGCCCGCCGGAGTTTTCATTTCCGAGCAACGGCCTGACTGGAGCTTCGGCCCCATGTGGGGACGCAGCCCCGTGATGCAACAGCTATTTGCGCAGATGCGCCACACGGCGCGGCATTTGCGGGTTGCGGCCATTGAGGGCGAAGCGGGCACGGGGAAGATGCTGGCTGCGCGCGCCCTGCATGAGTTTGGGCTGGACCCGCGGTCGCCGTTTGTTCCCAGCCCTGCGGCGCGGCTTCTGGACGCCCAGGCTGCGATTGCGCTGGTGCATTCCCGCTCGACCCGCCCTGAATTTTCCTCCATTGCCGCGATAAAACAGTCATGCGGAGGCACCCTTGTGCTTACCCGCGTCGATGAACTCTCCGCCGCGCAGCAGGCGCGCCTGCTGGAGTTGCTGCAATGGATAGACCACCAGCACATTCTGCGCGCGGTGTCTTCGATCCCCCACCAGATTCTCTGCCTTTCCGGACGTTCGCTGCGCAAGCTGGGCTCGACGGCGGCGATGCGCACTGATCTGGTGAGCCGGCTCACCACCATACGCTTCGCGCTGCCTCCGCTTCGCGAGCGCCGCGAGGACATTCCGCTGTTAGCGGAGCTATTCGCGCGGCAGTTTTCGGAGATGCACGGCAAACCCATTCGCGGACTCGGTCCGCAGACCCTGCCCCGGCTTGTGCAGCACACATGGCCGGGAAATGTACGGGAGCTTGAAAGCGTGATCCATTCGGCGGCGCTCGCCTGCCAGGGCCAGTGGATTCGCCCCATCGACTTGCCATCGCTGAACGCCACTCCGTCCATGCCGGAGCCGCTGCATACGCCCTCGCCCGATGACGATCCCAATCTCGACCGGGCCATCCTGCGCCATATCCAGCAGGTACTCGCCCGCGTGGAAGGCAACAAGCTGCGGGCAGCCAAGCTGCTGGGCATCAGCCGCTCCACGCTTTACCGCCTGCTCGACTCTGGCAGCGTCTCCAGGGCAAGCTGAGGAGTGGCCATCCTCATATCCTGAGAACGCCAAACACTATCTGGCGCCCCCTGGACCTCTGCGCCTGGTTCCACTGATTCTGGTTCCACTGATTACTGATCGCTGAACGCTGAACGCTGGCCCCAACGAGGCTTCCGCTTTTCCAGAAATGCCCGCAGACCTTCCTTAAAATCCTCTGTCGCCCGCGCCTCCACGTTCGCCGCAATCGCTGCTTCGATCTCAGAGTCGAGCCGCGCCCGCGTGTGATCGCTCAGCAGCCGCTTGGTGGCCCACATCGCCTGCGGGCTGTTCCGCAGGAGCTCTGCCGCCAGCGCACGGGCTTCCGGGATTAAGTCATCCGCAGGAACGACGCGCGTGACCAGCCCTAATTCAGATGCCTCCCGGGCCTCGATGATCCTTCCGGTGAGCAGGAGATCGCGGGCGCGCTTGTCCCCGATTTGTTCCCGTAGAAACACCGACACGATTGCCGGGATGAAGCCAATCCGCACCTCGGTGTAACCGAACTTCGCTTCAGGAACAGCCAGAGTGAAGTCGCAGACAGTGGCCAGTCCCATTCCGCCTGCGACCGCCACGCCATTCACGGCGGCGATGGTTGGCTTGGGCAGGTCATAGAGCGTGCGCAGCAGGCGCGCAATTTGCTCCGTGTCCGCGCGATGTTCCTCCGGAGTTTTATCGTTGAGTTCTTCGAGATAGGCCAGATCCATCCCGGCGCAAAACGCGTTGCCCGCTCCGGTGAGCAGAACCACCCCACACGGAGCATCGTCCGCAGCCGCTTCCAGCGCGTGCTGAAGCTCCTCGATCATCACCGCGTTCAGCGCGTTCCGCTTCTCCGGGCGATTCAGCGTGATGGTGACGAGGCCGCCCTGCGATTCGATCCGCAATGTCGAGTCGTGGGTCATTGATGCATCGCCCCAAATTTTTCTTCGATGCCGCGAGTGGCCGTGAGTAGCCCGTCCAGCGAAGCCAATGCCGGAAGCTCCGCGCCGAGCCTCTTCAATTCCGCGACAGCTATCTCTGTCGGAAGATTCCCAACCAGAGCGTCCTGCGCGAACGGACAGCCGCCCAACCCGCCAATGGCCGCGTCGAATCGCCGCGCCCCTGCGTGGTACGCCGCCGCGACCTTCGCCGCGGCGTTGTCAGGACGCGCATGCAGATGCACGCCCAACTCCACCGAATCCGCCAGAGCGGGCCTGACCGCCGCGACCAGCGCACCTACCTGCTCCGGCGAGGCGAGACCGACCGTATCGGCCAGCGTAATCTGCTCCATACCCATGTCGGCGATCAGGTCGCAGGCCGCCGACACTTCGTCCGCCGACCATGGATCACCATACGGATTCCCGAAGGCCATCGAGATATAGACCACAACGCCCAAGCCAGCCTTGTAAGCAACTTCGCCAATCGCCTCCAGCGCATCGAGCGACTCCTCCGGGGTCTGCCTCTGGTTACGGCGCAAAAACTCTGGCGAAACCGAATACGGAAAACCCAGCGTTGTGACCGCGCCGGTGGCCACCGCCCGCTCCGCGCCCTTCTTGTTTACGACAATCCCAATAATCTCCACGTCCTCCGGCGCGTCCAGATACCGCAGCACCCGCTCGGAGTCCGCCATCTGCGGGACCGCCGCCTCGGACACAAACGACACCGCGTCAATGTGCCGGAACCCCGCCGCGATGAGCGCGCGCAGGTAATCGGCCTTGACCTCGGCTGGGATGGTTTTCGGCAGCCCCTGCCAGGCGTCGCGCGGACACTCAATGAGATTGACCTGATTGGCCATCAGAGCCTCAGAAAGGGGTTCTGAAAATGGGCCAGCAGATACGCGAGCCCGATGCCCGCTCCGTGGATGGCAACCACAACGTTGAATGCCACCCAGAACCCCTTCGAGGGTATGATTCGCGCCATAATCAGGCCGTAAATCGGGAACTGCAAATACATGATTCCTTGCGCCAGAGGATCAGCCAATCCGTTGGCCCCATGCAGGAGCGGGTTCTGCAAAATCTGCACAAATGGATAGAGCAGAGTCATCCCTCCCGGGCCGGAAAGCGCCAGAATGCTGGCCGCACGCAGCGCAACAGGAGTCATCACGATGCCCAGAATAAACGGAATCCATGCCGCCCATCCGGAGCCGCCCTTGCGCCGCCGATTTACTCTCGCTGAACGCGCTGCCGTCGCCATGCCATGAGCATACCCGAACTCAGGTCTGCAAAATACCCACGTTGAACTTCTCCACATCGGGATTGAGCGCGCAAGCTTCCAGAGCCATCAGCAGGGCCTCTCGCGTCTTTGCCGGGTCGATGATGGCATCCACCCAGAGCCGTGCGGCGGCGTAGCGGCAGTCGGACTGCTCCTCGTATGTCGCCTCAATCGAAGCCCGAAGCTCGTCCTTTTCCTTCTGGCTTAATTTCTTATCTCCGCGCTCCAGTTGCTTCACCCGAATTTCCACCAGGGTCTGCGCCGCCGATGCCCCGCTCATAACCGCATACCGCGCCGTGGGCCATGCAAAAATGAACCGCGGATCATACGCCTTGCCGCACATGGCGTAGTTCCCCGCCCCAAACGATCCGCCCACGATCACCGTGATCTTTGGGACTGTGGAGTTAGCGACCGCCGTGACCATTTTGGCTCCTGCGCGGATGATTCCGCTCCACTCCGCGTCGCGGCCTACCATGAAGCCGTTCACGTCATGCAGAAACACCAGCGGGACGAGGTTCTGGTTGCAGTCCATGACGAATCGCGCCGCCTTGTCCGCGCTCTCGGAATAGATGACGCCGCCAAACTCCATGCGCTTTTCGCCGGTCTGGCTGGTCTGCTGCTGTGACATCTTCTGGTTCGCCACAATGCCCACAGCAAAGCCGCCCACGCGCGCATATCCGCAAACCAGCGTGCGCCCATAGTCGGGGCGATATTCATCGAACTCGCTGCGGTCCACAAAACGCGCAATCACGTCGCGCATGTCATAGGAGTTCACGGCGGCCTTCGCCGGGTCGGGATCAAGCAGCGTGTACAACTCCTCCGCCGGATACTTCGGGGCGTCCTTCGCGGAATCGTAAACCGCGCGGTTGAAGGGAGCGCCGGGGCGTTCGCCCATCTTGCCAACGAGCGACCGCAGGCGCGCGATGCACAGATGATCGTTCGGCTCCTTGTAATCCACCGTGCCGGAAATCTCCGCGTGCATGGTCGCGCCGCCCAGCTCTTCCGCCGAATACTTTTGCCCGATGGCCGCCTGCACCAGCGCCGGCCCGGCCAAGAACAGGCCGCTGCCTTCGGTCATCAGAACCGTGTCGGTCATGACTGGCAAATACGCGCCGCCCGCCACGCACATGCCCATAATGGCCGTGATCTGCGGAATCCCCATCGCCGACATAACGGCGTTGTTGCGGAAGATGCGCCCGAAGTCGTCCTGGTCGGGGAAGACGTCCTCCTGCAAGGGCAGAAACACTCCCGCCGAGTCGACCAGATACAGCGTGGGAATCCGGTTCTCCATGGCGATGTGTTGGGCCCGCAGAACCTTCTTCGCCGTCATGGGAAAAAACGCGCCCGCCTTCACCGTCGCGTCGTTCGCCACAATCATGCACAGCCGCCCGGCCACGCGCCCCAGTCCGGTCACACATCCGGCGGACGGAGCGCCGCCCCATTCCTCATACATGCCAAAGGCGGCAAACAGGCCAAGCTCAAAAAACTCCGAGCCTTCGTCCAGCAGCAATGCCAGCCGCTCGCGGGCCGTCAACCGCTTCTTGTTATGCTGCGACTCGATTCCCTTGGCCCCTCCACCCTCGCGGATCGCCTCTTCCTGCCCGCGAATCTCCTCCAGCAGCCGCGACATTCCCGACGCATTCGCCTGCGCACGGGGACTCTTCGCGTCGAGCTTCGAGGGAATCACCGTGTTCAGACGAGAAGAATTAGGGGCGGACATGAA
>DASTXK010000127.1:0-2678 GCA_035765555.1 Acidobacteriaceae bacterium | reverse complement strand
GCTGCCGCGCCTCTTGGATGCCGCCTAACGTTACGCTCATAATTGGCCGTTCCTCTGATTATCGCGCTTCTGTTTCCATCACGAAAAAACCACCAGGCTCCAGGAGCTGGTGGTCTCGATGCTCGAATCGCTGCCGCCGCTTTTACGGAGAAGGAATAATCGCCATAATCCGAATAATTCGGCGGATGCTGATTCCGA
Organism: Acidobacteriaceae bacterium; assembly: GCA_035765555.1. Classification (GTDB taxonomy): domain Bacteria; phylum Acidobacteriota; class Terriglobia; order Terriglobales; family Acidobacteriaceae; genus Silvibacterium. The sequence goes on along the minus strand of DASTXK010000127.1, from coordinate 2,480 downwards.
AATTGGCGACGATGGGCTGCATACGAATGTGCTGATGAAAACAGAGCGCGGGCCGGAAGTCAACTGCGACGCGGCACCGGCTCCTGACGATAAAGCTTCCTGGTGTGCCGCACGGCCACGAAGATTGCCATGCCGAACATGACAGCCGCGGCGATCACACCGCCAAGGTCAAACAGCAGCACCCTGCGCTCGAACACCGTCGCATATGGGCTGCGCAGAAGTTCCAGAGTGCCGGCGATCAGCAGGATGCGAATCTCCGTGGGCCCGAATACGCCCTGCGAAAGCTGAAAGCGACCCAAAGTATAAGTCGCAAGATAGCTCTCGGCAGACAACAGCAAAAACGCGACCAATATGGCCGCGGCAATCTCCGGATGCAGCAGCCCCGAGCAACCCAACCCCGTCAGTAGCGCGGTGGCCCCGAAGATGTCCACCACGTGGTCCACATAGAACCCATATCGCGGACGCTGCTGCCGCCGCACCCGCGCCAGTGTTCCGTCCAGGCTATCTCCCAGCCAGTTCAGGACGATGCACAGCACGACCAGCAACAGTGCCCGCCGGTCATAGCGCGACAGCGCAAAGAAGGCACCCGCCCCCACTTGGGCCGCCAGCCCCAGCGCCGTGAGTCGGTCGGAAGTGACCCAGCGCGGCGCGCGTTCGGCCATCCATTCCAGCGCCCGTTTTTCAGCGGACGCAGTAAGGGATCGGTTCACTCGCCGCGCCGTTGTGAAGCCCGTCTGTGTGCCAACGTTCATTTCTGTTCACCGTCCTTTCGCAGCCCATTGCATACAGAGCGCAATGTAAACTCCAGCGATTCGCGCGGAATGCTCTCCAGATACGGCCCCACAATCCAGCCAAGTCCGCGCGGAATGGACCGCGTGAGCGAGACGGACTCGATCCGCATATAAAGCCCTCCGTCCCGCTCCTCATAGCTCCAAAAGGTGTTGATCCGCCACAGAAAGCCGTGGGACTGGCCGGGGCCGAGTGCGTGCCCGTCATCGATCTCGGTAACGCTCGTGCTGCGCGAAATGTTGTATCCGTGCCGCGTATCCAGCCGGACATGGCTGACGTTGCTGATGATGTCCAGCACCACCGTCAGGACGTGATGCTGACGCACCCGCAGCATCACCCGAAATTGGTCCCCCTGCCGAGCCAACACTCGCGCCCGCAGCACCTGCGGAGAAAAGACCTGCGGATACCCGCCGTAGTTCTCCATAAGCCGCTCAAAGTCCTCCGCCCTGGCTTTCGGAACAAATGCCGTTCCGCTCCAGTCATGCAACAGCGCTCCCGGCAACTGACCGTCAGCGGTGGGCGTGAGGCGCTTCACGACCAACTCGCCGCGCCGCAGCCGCGCTTCATCCTCGGAGCCGAGCGATGCTACGGGCACCCAATGCTGCACCCCAAGGTGCGCCTCAACTCTCCCTGCGTAGGAATCGAAAGCGGCAACTGCTTGCGGAGATGGCTGGGCCGCCGCGCTTCGGCAGGCCACTAGAAGCGGCAGAAGGAAGGCAAATGTGAACTTTCGTTGAGTCATGGGCCGAGCTTGCACGCTCCCGCTTACTGAATCAATACACAAACCCTCACATCGACAAGGTTTGTTTCTCACCGGCTAAGTGCCTATAAGGCATGCTCTTGCGGAAACTTGTACTTTCAGAAACGGCGCGGAACAGCGCTCATTTTTGCCGCAGGGTACACTCAACCTGAACATGACCGAGCCAACCCTTCAAACAGAATCGCGCCGCTACCGCTTCGGAGTCTTTGAAGCCGATGCCGCCACCGGCGAGCTTCGCCGCAAGGGGATTCGCGTCAAGCTGAACGCCCAACCCTTTCAGGTTTTGATCATGTTTCTGGAGCGGCCGGGCGAGTTGCTCACCCGCGAGGAAATTTCCCGCGAGCTATGGCCCGACGGAACTTTCGTCGATTACGAGCACGGCGTCAACTCGGCCGTGAACCGCCTCCGCGAGGCGCTGGGAGACTCGGCCGGAAACGCCAGATTCATCGAGACACTGGCCCGACGGGGTTATCGCTTCATCGCTCCGGTCGAGCGCATCGAAGCCAGTGGATCCCCGCCGCCGCTCACCGAACCTCCGCACCCCGACCCATCCCCAGCCCCACTTGAAACCCGCCGCCGCATCCTGTCTTCCCCGGAGGAGCTTCCGAACGTCCCGCATCCGGTCACGCGGACGCTCTTCCTGCTCCTGCAAGTCATGTATCTCGGCTTCTACATTGGGGCGCTCGCAAACCTGCCGGAAATCCGAGAACTCCTCTCCGCGCTTGCCACGCCAACCGCCATCTTCATTCTGCTGATTGTGACGGCAGCCATCCTCATCCCAACCCGCGCCTTCATCCTCTCCGCTGTGGCGTTTCGCGCGCCGCGCGCGCGGGAGAAGTTCCTCACCCTCTGGCCGTTTCTTCTGCCGCTCGATTGGCTATGGGCGCTCTCGCCCTTCCTGCTGCTGCACCACATCAACTTTGGACTGGCG
>DASTXK010000126.1:0-12139 GCA_035765555.1 Acidobacteriaceae bacterium | reverse complement strand
ATGCAATTCAGGCAACGCGGGAGTTACTTCACGCTGGTTACGGCCCACTCATCTTTTACGATATCGATACTCCAATTACAATGTCGCAGCTTCATTCTCACGGGCGCACGAGCTACCTCGATCCGGAGCTAATTCCACATTACTCAACTTATCTGAGCTTTACCGGTGGATCCGTATTGCGTGAAATAGAAGAAACCTTTGGCTGCCCGCGTGCTGTGGCATTTTATTGTTCTGTCGATCCAGACATATACAAACCCTCGCCAGTACTCAAACAATTTCAATGCGATTTAAGCTATCTTGGAACTTATGCGCGAGACCGCCAGCCTAAGCTGATGCGCCTCCTGAACGGCTCCGCTGCACGACTGCCAAAAAGCCACTTTATCGTCGCTGGACCGCAGTACCCTCTGGACACTCCCTGGCAGCCAAACGTCCGGCGGATCATTCATGTTTCACCAACCTGGCATCCTTCCTTCTATTCATCCTCGCGTTTTACCCTCAACCTTACTCGCGACAACATGGTTGCCGCTGGATACTCTCCATCTGTACGCCTATTTGAGGCTTCAGCTTGCGGCGCGGCCATCGTTTCCGACCAGTGGCCCGGTCTCGCTGATTTTTTAACTCCGGGGGAAGAAGTCCTTCTTCCCAGTGATGAGTACGAGCTAATAGACATCCTGTCGACTTATCCCGAATCAGACCGCATCAAGCTAGGCCAGCGCGCCCGCGAACGCATCCTCGCAAACCACACCGCCGCGCATCGCGCCGCGCAATTTGAGCAGGTGGTGACGCAATGCTACGCGGGCAGGGCTTGACACGGCAGCGGCAACTCATCCAGGCAGCCTACGCATAAGTCTGGATTCTCAGCAGCAAGCACATTTGCGGTATAGATCCCAGTAGCGACGGCGATAGCATCCAATCCATTCGCGCGCGCAGCCACTATATCTGCCGGAGTATCTCCAACCACACATACTGACGCGCCGGCTCCGGCAATGTTTCGCGCCCTCTCCGCAGCGGCCAGAAAGACATCTGCACGGCTTTCAAAGCCATCGCTCCAACTGGCGAATTGAAAGCAGGTCAGTAACCCCGCGCGTTTCAGTTTCAATTCACCAATGTCTCGCAGGTTCCCCGTTGCCACTCCCAGCACGGCGCCTTTGTTTCGCAGATAATCCAATATTTGGCGCACGTTCGGCGGCAAATCAATGCACAGTTCGCCCTCTCTCTGCTTCACGTATTCGCACATGGTTCTGGTAAGTTCGTCCAGCCTCGGCCGCCACAGATCTTCTTGAACGCCTGCGAAATTGAAGGCATCACGTAAGATCCCAATATCCGTATTGCCATGAGCAACGACGCCATCCAGCGTCATGGGCCGGCCAGCCACCCGCTCAAGCGCGTTGCAAAAAGCGAAGTAATGCACCGCGTCCCGGCAATGAAGTAAAGTTCCGTCAATATCAAAAAGGTACGCGTCGTAAGTGTCCCATGCGCGTTGCATCACGCCGCTTCCTCTTCAGCGTCCGACTCCAACCACTCCTGTAAGGCATACCGCACCGCGTGAAGCACCGCCGCCCAATTCCCAGGTGTGGGCTGTCGGAAGAGCCTGAGCGATGGATACCATGGGCTGTCATCACGCTCTATCATCCATCGCCAGTCAGCCGCGTATTGCAGCATCACCCATGCCTCCACTCCGAGCGCGCCCGCCAGGTGAGCGGCGAGAGTATCAACTGTGATGACAAGATCAAACTGCTCAATCACGGAGGCGAGCGCGAGCACCCCACTGTGGCAAAGCTTCGTGTCCCGCAATTTATCGTGGGCGGCGAAACGCTGCGCAGGTCCGCCCTGCATGTTCCAGAACTCACAGCCTCCCGTCTCCAGAATCTGCGAAAACAACTCCGGCGCAATAGAACGCGCTCGGTTCCACTCACCTGCGGCCCAGACCAAACCAATGCGCGGCATGGAAGCCGTCCCCATCCCGGCATGAACCGAGTCCGCCAGTTTCCTCGGCAGCCTCAGATAATTGGTCGCGATTGGAAGGTCCGTCAGCCGCGTCTGAAATAACCATGGCAATTCCATGATCTCGATCTGTACGTCCCAATCCTCGGTGGCGGGCCGCCCCTCGCCCCATGTCACTGCGCGCTTCACGCCGCGAAAATAGGGCGCCAGTTGCAAAATCTCCGGCGGGACCTCCCACACAACACTTTCCGCCAATGCTTCAAGTTGAGGAGCATAGCGAAAGAACTGTACCGCGTCGCCAAGGCCATGCAGGCATCGGACCATCACCCTTTTGCCGCGAACGTCCTCTCCCCGCCAAAGACAGTTCTCCTGGACCTTTCCGCCTTCGCGGACTATGCGGCTTTCTTCCCATGCCGCCGCAAAATCGCCGCGAAGCATGTGGACCTGCCATCGCCCCGCCGCACAGGCATCCGGATCTGCGCCCGTTGCCTCCGCTTCCTGAAACCGGCACAAAGCCGCATCCAGCCTTCGCTTCGCAAGCAGGTCCTCAGCAGCGCTCAATATATTTCCGGCAGACAACTCAACAACATCAGCCATTTTCTATCGCTCCCCGGGCCACCTCGCCGGATACACGCAATGCGGCCCATCCGGCGGAATTTCAATCTCGCGCCAGCGGCACAAATACACTTCCTCTTCCGGCCGCGCTTCAATCACAAAGCCGGACGAACGCAGCATCGCTTCCACGCAGGCGCGGTTCGGCACCCACCAGTTCGTCTCATCGTGGGCATAGCGATTTTCGATAAAGTGCATTTTCGGATATTCGGGACTGTCGAACATCTCTGTCACGCTGAAGTCATAGTCCTCATCCACTTGCGCCACTTCCCTGCTGCCGCGCTGCATACTCTGGAACAGCAACCAGTCCTTCGCGACGTGTTCATGAATTAGGTCCAGCGCGAGAAGCGGGTGCCGCAGGTGATACAGCACGCCCATAAAAATCACGAGATCAAATTTCTCGCCGAGCTTGGCCACGTCCCATACCGCCATACGGCGGAACTCCACGTCCATCTCCTCTATCTCCGTTGCGAAACGCGCCTGCTGCAGGTAGTGCTCGTCCGTATCAATTCCCAGAACACGCGCTGCCCCGCGTCTCTTCATTTCGAGCGAATAGAACCCAGCATTGCAGCCAATATCGAGCACCGTCTTTCCGGAAAGGTTCGCCGGAATGGCGTCCCGAAAATTCGCGAACTTCACTGCCGGATAGTCCCCCAGAAAATGGTCCGGTGCGGTCTGCACCCCGCGCAGCCGCAGATTGTGGAACCACGGCCCCAGCGCGGCTATTTCTTCTTCCAGCCGCTGCTCGTCAATCGCGGACAACTGTGACAGACTCGTCAACACGATTCTCCTGTAATTGGGTGGTCTCGAAATTTCGCTCTTCGCTCGCCGGCTGTTCCAGAATGTGGACCGCCGCCCTGTATCCATGGAGCGTGCCCACATCCACGTACTCACGACCTGCCTTCACGCCCATCGCCGCGCCGCCCTCGGCCAGCCACGCATTCACCAGCGTGCCAAAGTATTCATCCTGCCGCTCGGCACGAAGCCACAGCCGGTGCAGCGATTGAAAAACCGAGCCGGGCATTTTGATCGCGCCCCATATCCAGTTTGATGACGCTCCACGCTGCTTTACCTGAATCTGCCGCACAGTGCCGTCGTCGTCCATCACCACAGCATCGAAACACTCCGGCTGCTTCACCGGGAACAGTAGAAAAGACAGGCAGTTTTCGGGCAGAGATTGAAGTCCGTTTTCCGGCGACCATATCGTGTCCGGCAGCCCGATCAGCACCGCCTCGTCAGGATGAATCAACGGCGTGGCGCGAAACACCGCATCGCACAGACCGCCTGGGTTCGGCTGCACCACATACGCAATGTCCGCGCCCCACAAGCGCGATCCGTAGTACTGGAGAATGTCTGTTTTTCCCGGCGCGATCACAAAGCACAGCTTGTCGGCGCCGCCGCGAATCATCCGCTCCACCAGATACTCGCTTACCGCGCGTGGACGCTCGCGCCCGTTCTCAACGCGGCTGCCCACCGGCAGCAGCTCTTTTGAAAATGCGAGCGGCTGAATCCGGCTGCCCGCCCCCGCTGCTGGAATAATTCCCCACATTGTCCTTCGCTCCAGTCACGCTGCAAACGCTGGCGGTTCATTCGCGACTACGTCTTCGCAAATCGACTCAAGCTCGAGCACCCGACGATCAGCCGTGTGTTCTTCCAAGGCGCGCTCCCGAGCCGCGTCGCCAATTCGGCGCAACTCCGTGTCAGTCAGCGAAAGCGCATTTTCCACATCTGCCGCTGATTGCGCCTTCAGAATCTCCTCTCCCGGACTGAAAAACTCATCCAGTCCATCCCACCAGTCGCTCACAATTGCCGCGCCGCACGCCGCCGCCTCAAACAATCTTCCTGACGGGCAATAGCCATACTCGGCCATTGAACGGCGCGTGACATTCAGGGTCGCCCGCGACGAGCAGAAGAACGCCGAATGCAGCGACGGCGGGAGATGCCGCACAAAATAAATGTTCTCCCCCCATGGAAAGCTCTCCGGATATTGCGCCCCGCCAATCACAAAGCGCTCGTCCGGCATGTGGGCCGCGGGCTTAAGAAAAAGCTCCTCCAGCGCATCCTGCCGGTCGCTGGCATACGTCCCCAAATAGCAGAGGGCGCCGCTAAACTCAGGCATGGGAGCCACCGGACAATGCGACTCCGGATCGACCGACCCGTATAGCGGAGCCACGCGCCGCGCACCCAGCTTCGCTTGCAGCTCAGCGAGCGCGCGCCCACCTGTGTAGCTCAAAACCAAATCAAATTCGCCTAGACCCTCGGCAGGCAAGTACGGCACTGCGCCGCCGGATTCAATCGCGTTCAGCGTAACCGGAGTGTCGAGGTCATAGAATCCCTTGATCGCGGCCTTTGAGTCCAAAATAATGCGCGAGGCCTCGGGACCATTCGGACAATAGCTGGTGCAAAAGGCCGCGTCCGCGCTCGCCAGCTCACGCATTGCCTCGGCGCGTATGTTGTGGATTGAGTCGTAAAGACGCAGCCTTGTTCCCGCCGGGGCCGCCCACCCGTCGCGCGTGTCGGCATAGTAGGAAACGTTCTTTTCGTAAAACAAAACTTTATGGCCGCGTCGCGACATCGACTTCAGCAGGCTGCGCCAGAGCGTAGCATGGCCATTTCCCCACGATGAAGAAACGGTCAGCCCGAAGATTACAAAGCGCATCCCCGCTCCAAAGAACTTTCCTTTTTCTGGGATGATGCGGTCTTCCGACAAGATGTTTGCGGGCGTTCGCGTTTTCGGGAACTCGCCGTGAGCATCTCAATAAAAGCGCACTCCGCCTGGGCTCTGAATCCATGCACGCAACCGCCATCGACCCCATCCAATCGGCCAAAGAAGCGGGACTGCGTTACGTTTCCGACACAAAGCCCGGCATCCGCAGAATTCGCTGCGGCAAGGGCTTCCGCTATCGCAATGCTGATGGCTCTCCGCTGCGTGACACCGAAACGCTGGGGCGCATCCGCTCTCTCGCCATTCCGCCTGCATGGAAGGATGTCTGGATCTGCCCCAATCCCAAGGGGCACTTACAGGCCACCGGACGCGACGCCAAGGGCCGAAAACAGTCCCGCTATCATCCGCGATGGCGCGAGGTCCGCGACGAAACCAAGTACGAGCGCATGATCGCCTTCGCTGCGGCCCTGCCCGAGATTCGCCGCAGCGTGGAACACGATCTCGCGTTGTCAGGAATGCCCCGGCGCAAGATTCTTGCCACCGTCGTCCGGCTTATGGAAACCACCTTCATCCGCATCGGCAACGACGAGTACGCCAAAGAGAACCACTCCTTTGGATTGACTACCATGCGCAATCGCCACGTCAGCGTGGACGGCTCCACCGTCACCTTCAAGTTTGAGGGCAAGAGCGGCGTCCGCCACACTGTGGATTTCACCAATCGCCGCTTAGCAAAAATTATTCGCCAATGTCAGGACATCCCCGGCTACGAACTGTTCCAGTACGAAGACAGCGAGGGACATCACACCATCGACTCAGCCGATGTGAATGATTATCTGCGTGAGATAGGCGGCGACGAATTCACCGCGAAAGATTTCCGCACCTGGGCGGGCACCGTGCTCACCTGCGCGACCCTGCGCGATTTCGGGCCGTTCGGCTCCGAGACCCAGGCGAAGAAAAACATTATCGAAGCCATCAATAGCGCCGCTTCCCGCCTCGGAAACACCCGCGCTGTCTGCCGCAAATGCTACGTCCATCCGGCGGTTCTGGACTGTTATCTCGCGGGCGCAATGCCCGAGGTCTTCAGCAAAAACGGATTCGAGAAATCCGCGCTCGATCACGACGAAAGCCAACTACTACGCCTACTCCAGCAGCATGCCGAGCATTCGCCAAATTAAAGCCTGGCCCTCATCGCGAGGTTTCAATCTTGGGCAGCGCGTTCCCCGGCTCCACAATTGTCTCCCGCTGCACTGCGTACTCGTCCAGCAACACGGCGATCAATACCGCCGTTGGCACCGCGACCATGGCTCCGATCACTCCAGCCAGCGCGGAGCCAAGCAGCAGCGCGATAATGACTGAAAATCCCGCCAGATCGACGCTGGCCCGCATGATGCGCGGCGTCAGATAGGACGCTTCCAATTGCTGATAAACGGCGTAGAAGATCAGGACCCCAAGCACGCGCCCCCACGAGTCCGTCGCGGCCACCAGCGCCGCCAATGTCACGGATACCAGCGGGCCAATCATCGGAATCAAATTAAACAATCCCATGATGACGCCCAGCGCGTAGGCGTAGCGCACCTTCAGCGCCAGAAAAACAATCGTGCTCAGCACGCCCAGAATCAGCATCAGGACGCCTTGTCCCAGCAACCACTTTCCCATGCGAATCTCCGCGCGCGACAGCGTTGCATTCAGGCGCTGGCGCTTGTCGCCCGGCACCAGCGACAGCACCCAAAAATATGCGACTTCGCCCTCCAGCATGAAGTAGACCGTCAGCACGACCCCAATCACGATATCGAACGCAGTGCGAGCCAGCTCGCGGATCGACAGAAGAATATAGGTCGCAAGGTTCGACGCGAAGTCCTGTAGTTTGGTGTTAAGCGCGTTGAGGTCGAGGTGCTGTGAAAGCGGAAGGTTCCGCATTCTGGCGAGGAACCGGGGACCACGCGCCGGCACCTCGTTCCCAAACTCCTGCAGATCATGCAGGAACGGAGGCAGCGCCAGCAGCGCGAACAACGCGATTCCCGCCGCGATGGCCAAAAACAAAATGAAAACCGCGGCCCCGCGGCCCGGACTCCACTTGCCGATCCTCAGCTTCATGATGAACCGCACGACCGGCATGAACACCACGGCGAAGAGCGCGCTCACATAGATGATGACCAGCTCATGCCGCACGTGCCACGCGGCATAAAGCGCAACCAGCACGGCAAAGGCGAAAAGAATATCGCCTTTGTGGCGTCCCGGCCGCGTGGGCTTCTCCCGCGGAATCAAAATCGGATCATTCATCGTGCCCGAATTCCCTCCGGCCTGGTTCCCAGCAATTCGAGAATTTCGTCCGCAACTTGCTCCGGCCTCATTCCGCTCGTGGATACCGTAACGTGCGCGTCCCGGTAATGCGGCAGCCGCGCCTCGAAGCGCCGTCGCAGCCCTTCGCGGTCAGCCAGCACTGGCCTTTCCGCAGCCTGCGGTTGCTCCAGGCAACGCGCAACCAGCACCTCAAGGGGCGCATCCAGAAAGATCACGCCCGCCCCATTCAGATTGGACAGAAACTCGCGCGTCGACTCGGTTTCGAGCGCGCCTCCACCCAGGGCAAGCACCAGCCGGCCGCGCCGCGCATGGTCGCGAATCACTTCTGCTTCTAGCGCGCGAAACGCAGCCTCGCCCTCTTCCGCAAAAATCGCCGCGACCGATTTGCCGGCGCGCGCTTCAACCAGGGCGTCGGCGTCCAGAAATTCCCAGCCCAGCTTCTGCGCCAGCAGCGCCCCCACAGTGGACTTTCCCGCCCCCATGAAGCCGGTCAATAGGATGGTCCGTAGTTCGCGCGGAAGGGCCATGGTTCTTTGAATTATAAGGTTTTCTTTCGCGCCAGGATGGGCGCGGAAGGACTCACTTCCGGCTCGGATTCGCAGCCGCCGTTGACTCGCGCACAATCAACTCCGGCTCTATGACGGTTTCCGTAGGGGCCTTTGAATTCGGATTTGCGATCATATCCAGCAACATCTGTGCCCCTTTGTACCCCATGTCGCGCAGCGGCTGCCGAACAGTCGTCAGGCTGGGCCGCTGATAGGCGGCGCTGATGATGTCATCAAATCCGATTACCGAAATATCTTCGGGTACCCGCAGCCCCGCGTCGCCAATCGCGCGAATTACTCCAATGGCCGCGATATCGTTGAAGCAGAAAATCGCCGTGAACTCCCGCGTGCTGGCCAGCAAGTTCTTCATTGCCTCATATCCGACTTCAGGCGAAAAGTTGTCTGCTCCAAGTTGCAGGCAAAGCTCCGGGCGCATTTCAATCTTCAACTGTCGCGCTGTCTCCAGAATGCTTTTCCAACGGTGCTCACTGTCCGGAATAATCTCCGGCCCCTTCATAAACGCAATCTTTCTGTGCCCAAGATCATGCAGATGTCCAAGGGCAAGCTCGGCGGCCTTGCTGTGATCCAGCACGATATCGCTCACATCCGCAACACCCGTATGCGACGAAATCGAAACCACCGGCAGCGGACTCCGCACCGTCGCCGGCGTGTTCAGCAGCAGAAACCCATCCACCGCGCGCTCCATCAGCAGCCGCGGGTACTGCCGCATCAGCTCCGGATTCCAGTAATGATTCCCGGTAAAGTAGAAGTAGTGGGCCTTCAGCAGCGCCTCTTCCACTCCGCGCATTACCAGCGTGAAGTAGCCTTCGCTCAGGTCCGGCGCGATCACCCCGACCGACATGCTGCGGCTCCGCCTTAGCGATCGCGCAAAGTAATTCGGCCTGTAGTGGAACTTTCGCGCCGCCTCAAAAACCCGCTCGCGCGTGTGTACAGGAATCGACTTCGCCGCCGGCGAGTCATTCAGCACCAGCGAAATCGTTGTCTGCGAGAGGCCCAGCAACTGCGAAAGTTGCTTCAGATTAATTGGACCGGATTCAGGTGGCTTGGTCTTAATCATATGGAGGTTTCTGCTGCACCGACACACTTCTCAGAACGAAGCCGTAGTAACAATTGCGACTCCGCCGTCGCGTCCAGACACTTCTCTTAAACCCGTGCGATCTATGTTATCGCATTAAACCGATTTTCCCTATCCTCAAAACACCCCGGCCTCGCGGTACTCGCCCACCACCTTCTTCATCGCACCGGCAATCTCGCCCACTGTCGCATAGGCGCGCACGCAATCGAGAATATACGGCATCGTGTTATCCGCCGAAACGCAATCGTCCGTCACCCTCGGCTCCTTTTCCATGGTGCGACAAAGCGCCGTCAGCGCGCGCTCCACCCTGTCATTCGACCGCTCCGTCCGCAACTTTCGCAGCTTCGCCGACTGTGCCCTTCGGATCGACTCATCAATGTAGAGAATCTCCGGAAGCCGCTCCTCGACTATATACTCATTCACGCCAACAACTGTCTTTTCGCCAGCCTCAACTGCTCGCTGATAGGCATAACTCGCCTCCGCAATCTCCTTCTGCGGAAATCCCTGCTCAATCGCGCGCACCATTCCACCCATCGCGTCCAACTTGTCGAAATATCCCCGCGCGCCCTGCTCCATGTCCAGCGTCAGTCGCTCCACAAAATATGAACCGCCCAGCGGATCCACCACCTCCGCCACTTCAGATTCATACGCCAGAATCTGCTGAGTGCGCAGCGCAATCCGCGCCGCGTCCTCTGTGGGCAGCGCCAGCGCCTCGTCAAAGCCGTCCGTATGCAGCGACTGCGTCCCGCCCAGCACCGCCGCCAGCGCCTGCAACGCCACTCTTGCAATGTTGTTCTGCGGCTGCTGTGCCGTCAGCGAAACGCCCGCCGTTTGCGTGTGGAAGCGCATCCATGTCGAGCGCGGATTTTTCGCGCCAAATCGCTCCGTCATCAGCCCGTACCACAGCTTGCGCGCCGTGCGGAACTTCGCAATTTCCTCAAAAAAATCGTTATGCGAATTGAAGAAAAAACTCAGCCGAGGCGCAAAATCATCAATCTCCAGACCGCGCCGCAGCGCCCATTCCACATACTCGACGCCGTCATAGAGCGTGAACGCAAGTTCCTGCAGCGCCGTCGAACCCGCCTCGCGAATGTGATAGCCGGAAATTGAAATCGGATTGAATCTCGGCGTCCTCCGCGCTCCAAACTCGAACGTGTCCACCACTAGCCGCATCGACGGCGCAGGCGGATACAGATATTCCTTCTGCGCGATGTACTCCTTCAATATGTCGTTTTGCAGCGTACCCGCGAGCCGCGCCCAGTCCGCACCCTGTCGCTCCGCCGTTACCAGGTACATCGCCCACAGAATGCTGGCAGGCGAGTTGATCGTCATCGACGTCGTCGTCCTCTCCAGATTGATTCCGGAAAGCAACGTCTCCATGTCTTCCAGCGAGTCGATGGCCACGCCGCACTTGCCTACCTCGCCTTCGCTCTCCTCATCATCCGAGTCGCGCCCCATCAGCGTCGGCAGGTCAAAGGCCACCGACAACCCATCACCGCCATTTTCCAGCAGATACTTATAGCGAAGATTGGTCTCCTCCGGGCTCGCGAAGCCAGAAAACTGCCGCATCGTCCACAGCTTCCCGCGATACCCGGACGCATGAATGCCGCGCGTGTACGGCGGCTGGCCCGGCTCTCCCAGATCGCGCTCCGGCACCCATCCCACCAGATCCCCCGGCGTGTACAGCCGCTCTACTGGCTTGCCGGAAATCGTCGTGAACCTCGCTTTATCTTCCTCATCCAGATTCACGCCCGACGTTTTGCCGATAGGCCGCTCCGGAGATTTCGCCAGCGCCGGACGCAGCAACTCCCTCGTCCACCGTTCCTCCGCCGCCGAGGGCCGCCTCTCCGGACTGGATTCGTCACTCATCAAACTCCTAAGAATAGTAGCGCCGTCGCACCCCGAGCAAGCCACGGGGTAAAGTTGCTTATGGACGTAAAAAGCCACTGGGAGCACACGTTCGAGACCAGGTCTCGGGCCGAGACCAGTTGGTACACGCCTCATCTCCAGCATTCGATTCGCTGGATCGAGGAATCCGGCCTCCCGAAAACTGCCGCCATTCTTGATGTAGGCACAGGGCGCTCCACTCTGATTGACGACCTGCTGGCCCGCGGCTACACGGACCTCACGGCGCTCGATATTTCCCAATCCGCGCTTGCTGAAATTTGCCAACGCCTCAGCCATCGGGCTGCTTCCGTTACCTGGATCGCCGGAGATGTGAGCACCGTCTCCCTGACGCCGGACCGCTACGATCTCTGGCACGACCGTGCGCTCTTCCATTTTCTGACGGAACCCGCGCAGCGCGATCAATATCTAGACCAGATCAAGCGCGCGCTCAAACCCGGCGGGCTGGTTATGCTCTCAACCTTCGGCCCTGAAGGCCCGGTTCAATGCAGCGGACTCGCAGTCTGCCGTTACGACCGCGCTTCGCTCGCCGCCACCTTCGGCCAAGGCTTCATGTTGCAAGAGACGGAGATGGAGTCGCACACGACTCCGTCCGGCAAACCGCAGCAGTTTCTCCATGCGCGCTTCATCCGTGCGGCTGATTGACCGTGCTCGGGAACCTCTTTATGATGAATGGAGCACCAGCATACCGTGCGGCGCACTGCCGCCCTTGCTTTGCCCCCTCGTTCAATGGTAGGACAGCTGACTCTGGATCAGCATATCGGGGTTCGAATCCCTGGGGGGCAGCCAAAAATTGCTTCTAAATGCTCTAGCTCACCGATTCAAAACCAGCCCATACCCCCGCCACCGCCTCTGACGTGCAATCAACAACGAAAATTTTGCCGGAATCGTACATATGGTGGACGCGGTAGGAATCGAACCTACAACCTGTCGGTTAAGAGCCGAATGCTCTGCCAGTTGAGCTACGCGTCCCTCGGAGGGTCCGGTCAGGAGACCGGAAGGTTGGAAGTGGCCGAATCAGTCTCCGGCGCACTCTATGAAATATATCACAGGCCGCGATCAGGTCTGGAT
>DASTXK010000125.1:0-3251 GCA_035765555.1 Acidobacteriaceae bacterium | reverse complement strand
GTAGTAATCGGACTCGTTGATGGTGCGCTTCAGCGGAACTCCGGCGCGCTGGTAGGCCCCTGGATGCTCGGAGGTGTAGGCCAGAATGATGCTGCCGCTCGGCAGCGACTGAAGTCCGCGCGCGTAGGCCACTTCAAACGGAATGCGGGTGCGCGAGTTGGCGATCATCTCGCGCAGGACGAGCGGCGTGGCGCGCACCAGCAGATAGCAATTGGCGAGGATGAGCGCGGCGAGAATACCGATGGCCCAGGCGCCGAGCGCAGGGCGGCGGTTTGTGGCTTGCCGGGCAATCCACGCCGCCAGAAAGCCCAACGCCAGCGCGAAGACCGGCAGCATTTCCATCCCATAGCGCGTGTTGTAAAACGAGTGCGGCCACCACAACGGAATGAAAATCGGAACTGATCCGTAAGCCACCGAATAGGCGTAAAACGGCAGCGGAATCCACAGCAGCAGCGCAGGCAGCAGGCGCTTCGTGCGATAGCGAACCGCGGCGATGACGCTTCCCGCGACCGCGAGCACGAGCAGCAGATCGGTGATGCGCTTCCAGATCGCTCCCAACTCGGCGGCCTTCAGAAAATAAAGCGCGGCCACCCACATGTTGTGCCAGCCGGGATAGTGTGGCGATCCGGGCCGGGTGGTGCGCGCCTCAATTGCTTTGGCCGAGTAGGGGCCGCGCATAAAGTCGAGCCAGTCTCCAAACTGGCGTTGGCAGTAGCCCATCCAGAGCAGCGGCGCGACAGCCAGCATCACGGTAAACAAGACGAACGCCCCGCCTATCCTCGTCTGCCACACATCGCGGCGGCGCAACGTGGGGACGAGCGCGATGATCCACGCGAAGAAGGCAAAGATCCAGCCATCGTAGCGGGTGAAGACGGCGGCCACCAGCACCAACCCACAATAAGTCAGTTGCCGCACGGCGCGGTCCACATCATTGCGGTCGAGTGCGCGCAGGTATTCGACCAGAAAGATCACCGCCCAGACCATCTCCACCAGACACAGCGGCTCGTTGAGTGCGGTGGTCTGCGCGTAGAGCAGGCCGGGGTTGAGCGCGAAGAACAGCAGCGCCATGAGCGCGGGTTGGGGCTTCAGCCAGAGCCGCGCGAGCCGGTAGATTCCCGCCGCGCCGAACACATATGCGCCGAGGGAAGGGAAGGCCCCGGCCAGCCCCGACTGCCACCAACTCAGCTTCCACACAAAGGGCAGCATCAGCAGATGCGGCAGCGGCAGCCACACCGACCCAAGCTGGCTGATGCTGGGGTTCATCGAATCAATGATTCGGCGTGCAATGTTGATGTGGGCAACCGCGTCTCCCGAAAGCAGGATGAGGTTGCGCGAGAAGCAGTAGGACAGCGTGACCAGCGAAATAAGCAGCGCGCTCCAGGCCACGGCGAAGGTCTCGCCGCGCAGGCTGAGCCGCTCGGTTTCCGCCGGCGAAGGCGCGGGCTTAGGCTTCTTCAGGTTCAAGGTGCGAGAGTTCGCGGAAGAGGGCAAAGCGTTTCTCAATCTCCGAGGGGTCAAGCTGCTGCAGGCGCGCCGTTCCAAAGCGCTCGACGGCGAACGACCCCATCACGCCGCCGTAGAACATAGCCTTTTTGAAAACCGCCGGGGTAAGTTGCTTCTGCGAGGCAACGTAGCCAAAGAACCCTCCTGCAAAGGAGTCGCCCGCGCCGGTTGGATCGACCACTTCGGCCAGCGGCAGCGCGGGCGCTCGGAACGGGTGGCATGGGTCGCAGTGGTCGCCGAAGGAGCGGTCGCTGAAGAAGGCCGTTGCTCCGAATTCGCCGTGCTTCACGATCAGGCTTTTCGGCCCCATGGCCAGGATTTTATCGGCGGCGCGGACAAGGTTCGGATCGCGCGCCAGCAGATTGGCCTCGCCGTCGTTGATGAGCAGAGCGTCGAGCCCCTTGAGGACGCGGGCCAGGTTGTCCGGCTGGCCGTTGATCCAGAAGTTCATGGTGTCGCCGCAAACCAGCTTGGCGCGCGGCATCTTGGCGCGTACCTCGGCCTGCAAGACAGGATCAATGTTCGCGAGGAAGAGGTAGTCGGAGTCCTGATACTCGGCGGGAATGAGCGGCTTGAAGCTCTGGAAGACGTTCAGTTCCGTGTTGAGCGTTTTCGCCTCATTCAGATTGGTCATGTACGAGCCGCTCCAGGCAAAGCTCTTGCCGGAGGCGTGCTCAATGCCGCGCGTATCGATACCGCGCCGCGTCAACACGGCTTCGTGCTCAGGCGTGAAGTCCTCGCCCACCACGGCGATCACGCGCACGTCGGTAAAGTAGCTGGCGGCCAGCGCAAAATGGGTGGCGGCCCCGCCGAGGCAGCGCTCGGCCTTGCCGGATGGGGTCTCAATGCTGTCAAACGCAACGCTGCCTACAACCAGAATCGACATCCGTTAAGCCTTCACACTTTCCGTTAAATATTTGCCGACCAGCAGGTCGAGCTTGCGACGGGTTTCCGCCGGAATGGTTTTGGGATCGGTGAGCATGGCGAACTTCAGCGCCGAGGCGCACGCGCAGTTGCGCTCACGCGGCATGGAAGCCACAGCGGCTTTCACCACCTTGCAGGCGTTGGCAGCGTTCTGGTTCAGCACGGCAACGATCTGGTCCACCGTCACATCGTCGTGGCCTTCGCGCCAGCAATCGTAGTCCGTCACCATGGCAACGGTGGCGTAGCAAATTTCCGCTTCGCGGGCCAACTTCGCCTCCTGCAGGTTGGTCATGCCGATCACGTCCGCGCCCCAGCTTCGGTACAGGTTCGACTCGGCGCGAGTGGAGAACTGCGGGCCTTCCATGCAAACGTAAGTCCCGCCCGCCTTGCCAACCACGCCCTCGCCCGCGCAGCCCTCCGTGATGGCCTTTGCTACCGTGGCGCAAACCGGATCGCCAAACGCGACGTGGGCCACCAGCCCTTCTCCAAAAAATGTGGAGACCCGTCGTGAAGTCCGGTCAATGAACTGGTCGGGGATGACGAAGTCGGTGGGCTTGTGCTCTTCCTTGAGCGAGCCGACAGCGGAGACCGACAGAATCCGCTCGACGCCCAGCTTCTTCATGGCATAAATGTTGGCGCGAAAGTTCAATTCCGTCGGCAGAATGCGGTGGCCGCGCCCGTGGCGCGCGAGAAAGGCTACCTTGCGGCCCTCAAGTTCGCCCAGAACAAAAGCGTCGCTTGGCTCGCCAAAGGGGGTTTCCACGCGCTCCTCGCGCACGGCTGTGAGTCCGGGCATGGCATAGAGGCCGCTGCCGCCGATAATT